>JAPULM010000378.1 GCA_027294925.1 bacterium | reverse complement strand
TTTCCGAACGCCGTCGTATTGCGGCCCGTTTCCGTTCCGAGGGCGACGGCGCCAGTGCCAAGATTCGAGGTGAGAAAGAACGCGAACTCGACCGCATTCAATCGGAAGCGTATCGCCTGGCGCAAGAGATCATTGGCAAGGCCGATGCCGAAGCGGCGGCGATTTATGCCGCATCTTATAGCCAGGATGCTGAATTTTATTCATTCCTCCAAACGCTAGAGACGTATAAGGAAACGTTTAAACAAAACGCCAGTCTGCTGTTGACCACCAAGAGCGAGTTTTTTCGCTATTTGAAGCGCACCTCCAGCGATACGTTTGGGTACAAGCCGGAGTAGTGCTGAGGCGTTTTGCCAAAATAATCAGCCTGTCTCGCGTTGCTTAGACGCGAAGATGCGTGGCAAGGTATGGGCGGCACGCCGTGTTAGTCGAAGGCGTTTTCTTGTATGGCGCGTTCGACGTAACGATCCATATCTTCAGTCAATAGAAGACGCAGCCTGACTAAATCGTCTGCTGCTATGGCGATTTGGGTCACGTAATCAGCTCTGCAACGATAGCGTTCGGCAAGCGAAGGGCGCGGGTCGTTGTGGGTCTGACGTTGCGCAGCTGTCTTAGCGAATGGAAGATAGCTACCCACAATGCTGGCAAGTGCATCCGCCCCATATCCCTCCGGGCGCGGATTCCAGCCAGTGAAGGTGGCAAGAGGGACGGTAAGATGAGGGGTGCGGATGCCTGCCGTCTCATTGCCGTCGGTGTCGATAAGCGGCACAAGAACGGCATAAGCTTTAGTAAAGTCCTCCTTCGGTGGTTCTTGCACAAAACGTCCTTGTGCGACTTCTGCTCCATGATCTTGAACAACCAACTCATTCGGTGCTTCGGGGCATGCAACGCCGGCTAGGGTCGGAAATTGGCTCCGTACTACCGACACGCTGACCAAGGTGCCGTCGATTCTACTGGGGATGCGACTGGCAGGCGGCAGTGTGCCATGGGTGGCCCATTGCTCAAGGGCGTCAAGCAGCGCTCGTAGTAGGGGCGCCGTGTCGAGAGGGTTTGATAAGTGTTGGTGGACACCGGGTTGAGGGACACCCTGGGGTTGGGCATGGTGCTGGGAGCTACTGAAGAGATAGATATAGGCATTCGGGTGGGCCGGCAGATCGAGACCAAATGCGTCGGTGTGTACCAGCGAGCCACGGCGTTGCCAATATTCGCTTGAGGTCTGAGTATGTAGCACCAGCGGATCAGTCTGCGGGCGTTTCAAGATGGCGTCTGTTTTTCCACTGAATGGGTCGGTAGAGGTGGCATAGGCAAAGGGAAACTGATCGGACGGGTAGAGATGGTCTTCGTGCTGGCGTGGATATCGACCTGGTTGGGCAAACCGATAGTTGAGCGTGACGCGTCCGGCACCTGTTACATGTGGCATGATGGCATCGAAAACGCGACGGCCTTCGGCGTCCTCATTCCAGCCTTGATAGACGAACTCACGTAGGAAACGACCGCTTTGCGATCGGCCCCAGGCGTAAGCTTGATCGATGCCGATATTTTCTCGCCGTAAGGGATTCGTCATGCCGCCGGCATCGTGCTCGTCATGCCGCAAAAAACACACCAAATCGCGTACGCCAGTAAAGCCAAGGCCCATAATCATAGGTTGTTTGGCCGTATAGATCAGTTCGTAAATGCAGTCGCTTCGGAAGCCTTCCGGTAGGTAACAATCTGTTGTGGAAGGTATCGGCTGTGCCGTATCGTTAAGCCTGGCGAATTGCCAGGCGTCAGGTGAGATAATCTGGCGCGGGTGGTTTTCATGCGCCCGGTAGGTCAAGGTCGCACTATGGGGATCGAGGTTGGTTGATGGATAGCTTCGGGTATACGGATTGCCACTTAGCGGAAAACAAACCAGGCCCGGTTCGTCAGCGATGAATTCTGCCCGTAGCGGACCGGTGATGTCACCATTAGACGATCCCGCCACGGGAAGTTCCATCGTCAGGCGGCCGTCACCTGGCAACAGATCGCCTTGCCAACCTGACCAGACAATTGAATAGCCACGCCGCATCAAGAAGCCGTTGCCGGCGTGTGCGACACGATGCGGCGTATTGCTGTAGATGGCGTCATTAAAAAACGGTAAGGCGCGCTTATTGCCTCGATTGACGACATCATAGAAGAGACAGCGATTGCCACGTGCAAGGTCGACGGGTTTGAGGAGCGAGAAGGCGGTGGCGTACGTCACATGTCCTGATTGGTCGTGCGGCGCAAGCTTGAGGTCAACGACATGTTGATACGCAGGGTGGTTGGGGTCAATTGTAAAGCGCATCCAGCCCGTTAGCTGTTCATATGGGCCCACCCGGCCAAAGCTCATACCATCAGCAAACGGTTCCTGTGTGTCTAACTGTAGGTGAATCTGCATACTAATGTCGCCCTCCCTTTGAAATGACCCCGCTGCTTTGACGGAATGATTGCGAGATGCGAGTCTAGCGCCCCTGGAAGGTCGGCTGGCGCTTTTCGATAAAGGCAAGAACCCCCTCGCGGAAGTCGGCTGTTTTGCCGCTGGCGGCGATCAATTGGGCTTCATGCTCCATTTGTGTCTCCAATGTTTCACTGGTACTACTGTAGAAAAGCGTCTTGGCGCGTCCGTATGCTTGGGTGGCGCCCTGGGCGAGTTGAACGGCTATTTTGTGGACTTCTTGCTGAAACTGGTCGTCGGCAAAAACGCGGTTAACGATGCCCCATTCCTTAGCCTCATGGGCGCTGAGTACCGGGTTCAACAAGGTAAGCTCTAGGGCGCGCTTGACACCGACAAGTCGAGGCAGGAAAAAACTTGAACTACCATCCGGGGAGGCGCCGATTTGGGTGTAGGCCATGGTGAAGCGAGCCGATTCGGTAGCCAAAATGAGATCCCCGGACAAGGCCAGGCTCATACCGCCACCAGCCGCTACACCATTGACTGCCGTGATGGTAGGTTTGGCCATGCGAACCATGCGAGAGACGGCGCCGTGGAGTTCGGTTGTGAGGAGTTTGACATGGGCGCCAAAGGTGTCAATTTTTTCGTAGAAGCCTTTTACATCACCACCTGCACAGAAGGCTCGACCGTTACCTGTTAGCACCACAACGCGGACGTCGTCGTTTTCACTGCAGGCGACAATGGCTTGGTGAAACTCGCGCACCAGTTCCATATCGAGGGCGTTGAATGCCTCTGGGCGATTGAGGGTAATGGTGGCAATGCCGTCGTTGAGGTCGAGAAGGATTTTTTCGTAGCTCATGGATGCTTCCTTATTAATGGTTTGCGGCCGGTGTCAGTTGATTAAGCATGGCAGGTATCTCAGCGATTGGGAACCACCATGAGTCTGGGTAGACGTCGGCTTGAACCGCGTCGACATAGGCCATCCAGTATTGCCGGGTTTTCTGCCAAGCCGTGATTGGGTGTTTCTTTGATCGTAAAAAATCGTAAGTTGCACGTATACAATCTTCTTTTAACCTATCCTCCTGTTGGGCAAAAGCACCGTCTTGAAATAAGTGCCATTGTTGGTGGGCCAAGCGCTTTGCCTGATTGCCAAAACGTCTTTGTAGTACCGCTTGCATGCGGTGCTGAAAGACGGTTTTTGGCATCTGGCGGTTGAAAGGCTGATGTCCATCACTGAGGTAACCGCTGGCTGTGATAACACTACATAAGATCATGTGAAGATGTGCTGCCGGACCCGGCTTGGGTCGTAAGTCTCGTGCGGTTGTCAATTTAAGTTCGAACTGCCCATCGTTGCGTTGTAGGCCGACAAAGTCACCGGCTTGAATGTTGACCTTGCAGAGGCCACAATAGCACCAGAGAATTTTAATTAGATGTCGCCAGATTTGTCGTGAAGTAGCAGGCGTAAAAATGTGATGCGCCCCATGGGCGTTAATTAGAAATACACCGCTATCACGAGCGATTTCAAACACCAGTTCCTTGTGATGTGCCAACCATTCTACCGTATAAGCGGCCACCCCATCGGCTATGGGTATGGTTGCCGCTACATAGGGCTGGACACAGTAGCGCTTTTGACGCGCATAGAGTGTCTTGAGATTGGTAAAATCGCGTTGTGTGAGCGCCGTTTCGGCGCCCGGGGCGCGGGCTACGATAAGACCAAAGGCGTGTGAGCGGCCATCTAGTAGGGTTGCTTGGGCACGCCATACGCGTTGGTCGGCACCTTCCTGATACAGCGAGATGTGCAGACGCTGAAGGTCCTCTAAATGGACGGAAGAGGTAAAAACGTGATGTAGCGTATCGAGCAACATCGCGGTCTGTTGGTCAAGCAATAAATGCTGTAAGCCTTTGACCGTCTCTTTTAGCGATAGCTCGTGGGTTGTTGGACGGCGACGCAGGTGCCAGCCGGCTTGTAGGTTCCAGAAAATTTTTTCTAGCAGGGCCATCTTATCCATAAAAATGACTTGTATCTCATGTTTTGTTTGGAGAAATTGATCGGGGTTATAGCAAAATATCGTTATCTGCCCCTAACGTTTCCAGTTTTCCTGGGGTAGAATTTTTAATGATCGCATCAGCTTTGCTAATGATTACGCTCAACACGGTGATCTTTCTACGAGGTGTTACATTTAAGCCTTGTGCTGAGTTGCTTACGACCCGGAGGATGACCGGTTTCGGCCACCACGTTTTTGAGACGGCGCTCATGTGCGTTAAAGTTAACCTTGATACCGCGTATAGCGATGCAACATGAGCAGGTCTTATCTTGGCTCGGGGCAACAGGCATTAGGCCTTACACACAGTACTCCTATAATGGTAATCTTTTCATTGGCGCTGTGAGGTATCAATTGCACCGATATCGGGCGGCGTTGGTCGTAGGATGTCGTGCACATGAGCAGCTAGTTCCTGATGAAACGGGTCCAGGCTATGTTCGGAAAAGGTGTAAAGGATCTGGCGATAATGGGCAAAGCGTGGCGGAATATCCGCCATCTGTTGACAGAGAAGGATGGTACGATCGGCAAGGGATTTACGCAGATCAAGATCGTGCACCACCCCGGAGTGTGTGGTGGTGAGATCTGCGATCACCAGATGGGGATTTTGAAGCCACTGTCCGCCTTCATACAGTGTCATACCCGAGCGCATAACTTCATCGCCCCGGAAGATCGACAGGGGAATATCGATGGCTTGTAATGCGGGTATTAAGACGTGTTTATAGATAGCCAGAAAGGTTGGCCCTTCCTGGCGTCGCGTGACGCCGATAGGTAATAAGATGAGACAGCGTTTCTTGTCCACTAGAGTTGCCCTGTGTTGTGCTTAGGTGTGAGAAAGGCGCTTCATTCAAGCATAGACCGCAAGGCTTTGCAAGCCTTGCGGGGTTGATACAACATCAAGTATGACACGGGCAGTTGGTGGATGATAGGCATGCTCGTTCACCATGATGATGGGAGAAACGGGCTGGTACCATAGTGTTGTGCGTCACGTCCGGGAACGCGATGTGCGGAGAGGGTGCCGGCGTTGTAGGTCACGTTAATGTAGCCACCCTGCGCTAACATACCGGGATTTAACAATAGCGTTTTGCCGATATGATCTTCGCCTGGTGCTTCATGGATATGTCCTGAGATGCAGATATCAGGCTGATGCGTTTCAATGAATTGTCGGACACTGGTGCTGCCAACGTGATAACCGGAATAAAGGCGATCAATGGCCGTTTGATACGGGGGGCAGTGCGCTACAAGAATTTTGCATGGCGCATCCTGAATCATCTCGTAGCCAATTTTGAGGTAGGTTGCAAGTTCTTCCTCGCTAAATTCAGACGGCGTATAAAACGGCGTTGAGTTTGAGCCGCCTACGCCAAAAATGCCAATATCGCCAAAGCGGTGCCCTCGCCCGTGTAGATTGATGCCAAGTTGTTCGAGATGGTGGTGGGTTTCCCAGGAGTCGGTATTACCGATTTGAGCCAAAAGGTTCGGATTGTACTGTTTAATGGCATGCAGAATTTTAGACGCGGTTTCCGGGCCGCGCCACCGGGTGATGTCGCCACTGACAAGGATGAGATCAGCCTGTCGTAGTTCGGTGGAGAGAGCGTCTAAAGGGTGCAGGTATTCGTGGATATCACCAAAAGCTATAATCTTCATTTAAAGATAATCCTTTTATAGCCCTTACAACGAGCATAGTGGTACGATTGTAACAGGATTTTATGGCGCTGCAAGGCTCGTGTATGGTTCGTTAGAAAACAACGGCAATGTTGCGGGACAGATAATCGAGTGTGATGGGAGAGGCGATATGGAGTGGGTTCGGAATTTGTACGAACCCTATGTGCGTCGGACGTTCAAGTGGGAAAATCAGCCAGCCTGTACTGAAGAAGAACTCCGGCAACGTTTTGAACAGGTGTTTAGTGAAATGATTGTGACGGTACTAGTTCAAGAACCTTGGCATGGTACGGTGCGTTTCAAGGGGTTAGCGCGCTATTACGCTGATGAGGTGGGTATGTTGATCGCTGATCCGATGATCTATTTGGCAACGCATTTTGGAGGAGGTAAATTTAAGCTCAATTTTCACCATGGCTGGAATTTTGTAGCAACGATTAATTTTAAAACGCAAGGAGAATCAAAATGGGAAGACATGCCTGGAATTGACTTTTAGTCACAGTAAATAACTATCGAGATAGTTTTTTACTGTGTTTAAATAGGATTACCTTTAGAGTTCTCAGTATGCAGGGTACATTTAAAAAAATGTTGAATATATGTTCTGCTATATGCAAAACTAAATGTATTGTATACAGTTACTTCATAAAAATCCTTGAATATATGTTCTGCTGCATGCAATATTAATAACTAACTTGAGTTAGGGAGGGAGATAAGTTGTTTTCCCGTAAACGACCACTTGTTGGGATCGATATCGGTACGCATACGGTTAAGCTCGTACAGCTCAAGAAAGTTGGTAAAAGATACCAGTTGTTGCATTTTGGCATTATGCCGCTTATGCCGGAGTCGATAGTTGATGGGACTATTATGAATGCGAGTGCGGTTGTGGAGGCCATTCGCAATCTGGTTCATATGGAGAAAATCAAGACAAAGGAAGTTGCAACAGCGATTTCCGGACAGTCGGTCATTGTGAAAAAGATTCGTGTACCCGAAATGACCGACAAAGAGTTGGCAGAAAATATCCAATGGGAAGCTGAACAGCATATTCCTTTTGAGCTTTCTGACGTTAATATTGATTTTCAGCGTATACCGTCGGCCGAGATGTCGGAAACGAGTTCAGATAATCAGGTAGATGTATTGTTGGTTGCTGCACGTAAGTCGAAAATTGAGGACTATCAAAATTTACTGATTGAGTCAGGCCTACATCCCGTTGTTGTCGATACGGATATTTTTGCGTTAGGAAATGAGTTCGAAGTTAACAATGAATTTGAAGACGAGGTTGTAGTCTTGGCAGATATTGGCGCTTCGACAACAAATATTAATATCTTGAAAGGAGGTATTACTCTTTTCCAAAGAGATATAGCGATTGGCGGCAATAAATATACAGCTGCTATTCGTGAAAAATTGAGTGTCGGTTACGAGCAGGCTGAAAATCTAAAAAAGGGTGCAGGATTTGATACAAGGATTGGCAAAGAGGATGTTTTGCCACTGATGGCGGCAGTAAGTGAAGAAATTTGTGAAGAAATTCAACGTTCGTTGGAGTTTTTCCGTTCAACGACATCTGATATAGCGATTGAAAAGATGGTGATTAGCGGCGGCTGTGCATTGATCAAAGGGCTGGATCAATTTTTGAGCAGTCAGCTGGGTTTGTCCGTTGAGCTTGCTGATCCGTTTCGAAATGTTCAATACAGTGAAAAAACATTTGATCCGGAATATATACAGAGCATGGCGCCGATAGCGGCAGTTGGGGTTGGCCTAGCGCTGCGGAGGACGAATGACGCATGATTCGAATTAATTTACTACAAGCTCGAGAGTTAAAAAGTCGTCGCGAAGTACAACAACAAATAACGATTGCCTGTTTGTTGATTATTGGGACCGTCGCCTTCTGTGGCTGGACCTCATTTGAGCAAGTTCGGGCGCTGGATGCGAAGCGAAACGAATTGCGACAGGTTGAGGCTCAACTGACGAAACTCGACAAAATTGTCAAGGAAGTCGCCACATTTGAGGAACAGAGTGAGCTGGTGCTGCGAAAAATCGATGCCGTGAAAACTGCCAAAAGTAGCCAGCGTATCCCTGCACGTTATCTTGACGAGATTAGTCAGCGGCTGCCCGAACAGGTTTGGCTGGTGGCGCTGCAAGAGAGCGGATTGCGGATGCGGATTAGTGGAAAGTCATTGAATGGACATCCTGGGGTGGCGGATTTTATGAAAAATATCGAGCATTCACCGCTATTTGGGACAGCCGGATTGATTGAATCCAAATCGGAAATCATCGATGACCATAAGGTGATGTCTTTTACCATTACCGTTCCACTGATTGTATTAGAGAAAGAACAGGCTATTTAAGGTCTGTATGGAGGCGTCACATGGGGTTTGCTAAACAGCTTGAAGCCATTCCTTCGTCGTACCGCTGGGCGATAATTCCTGCTATTCTCTTGTTGCTCGGGGCCAGTTACTGGTATTTTCTATATCAACCAGCGGGTGATAAAATCGCTCGTGTGGAACGACAGGTTGCGGGGAAACGTAAAACGTTAGATAAACACCGTAAAATTGCGGAGCAATATGACGCGTTTAAGGCTAAAGTTGACGAGTTGCAAGACCAATTGCGTATCGCATTGATTCAATTGCCAAGTCGGAAGGAGATTCCTGACCTCATCCGGCAGATTTCTGATTTAGGGGTGCGGACAGGATTGCAGATCAGTCTGCTGCGACCGCAGCCGGAGCATCCGAAAGAATTTTATGCCGAAGTGCCAATTACGGTGAAGGTGGTAGGCGACTATCATTCTGTTGGACAGTTCTTTGATGCGCTTGGGCGTTTGCCGCGTATTGTTAGTGTAAGCAATGTTCAGATGTCTGTGAAAAACGCAAAAGAGGCTGCGATTCTTGAGACACAGTGCCTGGCTACGACCTTTCGGTTCTTCGAAGGTGGCGAAGGGGAGGTAGCGGACGCGGCCTCGAACGGGGGAAAGCGTAAACGGTAAAGGAGAATTTGCACCATCATGCAATGGTTTGCTGCGGTGGCTGTGATGATCGGAATTTTGCTTGGCGGGGAAACGGTTGATGCTAACTCCGGGGTGACGATCAAAGTTGCTCAGTCGGTTACAAAATCGCCCCCGGGCGCCTTTTCGCCTGCCCCTATTTCAAAGGCGCGCTCTGTTGTCGAGCAAGTCGAGAAAAAGACCATTGGCCTGGCTGCTACAACAGTAGAAGGGGAGTCGGCTGGACAGGCTGACGAAAAACCTCCGGAGCAAACGGACATTGTGAAGGTGAAGGCTACATATCGCTATGATCCCGGGGAACGCCGCGATCCTTTTGAATCGATCTTGAAGGAAAAGCTCCCTATACTCGAACCTGGGCCTGTGAAAGATACCAGTAGACCGCTCGAACCGTTGGAACGTTTCGATCTGTCGTCTCTGCAGCTGATGGGCATTATGTGGGGAGAGCTTGGACGTCGTGCTGTTATTAAAGCCCCTGATGGCAAAGGGTATTTTGTCACGGTTGGAATGCATATGGGGCAAAATGGCGGTCAAGTCGTTGCTGTCGAGAACGACCGTCTTGTCATCAAAGAGAAACACCGGAACATGAAAGGTAATGTCATTGACAAGATTCTCACCATTCCGCTTCGGCGTAAGGAACAACGAGGGTAGCGCTGATAACGGCTCATGCCAATTCGGAAAACCATATCGCGTCTTCGTTAGAGTCTTTCTATTGAGTCTCGGCATTGCCCTGCTAGCTGTGACGCCTAAGATGATGGCTGCGTCTACAGCGGATGCGGCGATCTCTGTGATTACGGCTATATCGACGGAAGCGTCGGCAGATACCGAGAGCGTTATTGTTCAAGCTACTGGGCAGCTTCAGTATACGGCGTTTAAGCTGCGAGAACCTCTACGATTGGTTGTCGATGTTTCCAGAGCGAGCCTTGGTGATGTGACGCAGCCGATTCCGACTAGCGGCGAGATTGTCGAGCGCATTGAGCCGATTGTCTTTGCTGATGAAGATATCGTGCGGTTGATGTTCTATTTGCGGCGAGGTGTTTCGCATCACATCGAGAGTCAAGGACAACAGTTGCGCATTACCTTGCAGGGTGCGGTAGAAAGCCCACCTGCCGGGCTACAGCAGGCAGCCGCGATAATCAAGAGGGCAGAAACAGTTGTCGAAGATGTGTCGTTTGTGTCGTTTGCTGATCGTTCAGTGCTTGCTATGCAGATTGCCGGAACCGCTCCACAGGTTCGGGTCAGGCAGCGTCAGGAACCGTTGCGCCTTATTGTTGATATCAAGGACGCTTCCCTCAGTTCGGAATGGGCAAAAGCAGCCTTGTTTTTTGACCCTAGTGGTATAGTAAAGGACTTGCGTGCCAAACAGGTGGAGGTTGGCTCTGGTTCGAATGTTAGAGTAGAAATCTATCTTCGCAGCCTGGTGCCATTTGAAGTGCAACAGGATGAGCATCTGGTGCAATTGGTGTTAACCAAGCCTGCGATGACGGCTGATGCACCTGTGGCTGATGCTTCCGGATCATCATACCGCCGTGTACAAAGGGAAACTTCTATATTATTGCCCTTGGTTGCCCAAGTGATGCCAGTCGGTAAGACATCGGTTGCTGTGCCGCTGTCAGGCAATAAGCTCTCACAACCTGGCGCAACCCGCAGCTCTGCTAACGCGTTGACCGATACCATGACGGCTGAACAAACAAAGAAATATACGGGTGAGAAAATCTCGCTTGATTTTCAGAATGCGGATATCAACGATATTTTGCGTTTGATCGCTGAGGTCAGTGGGCTTAATGTGATTGCTGGGGGGGATGTACAAGGCACGGTTACCACACGTATGGTGGATGTGCCTTGGGATCAAGCGCTTGATGTTATTCTTAAAATCAATGGTTTGGCACAAGAACGGGAAGGAAACATTATTCGTGTGGCGCCCCTGAAGCGGTTTATCGCTGAACGCCAAGAGCGTATGGAGGCGCAACAGACGGAGAGTCAATCGGTGCCGACGGTGACACGGGTGGTGCCGGTAAATTACGCTGACGCCGCTAAGCTCAAAACCAATCTGGAACGCCTACTAAGCGATCGTGGTTCAATTTTTATTGATGAGCGGACCAACACGCTCATCATCACCGATACGCAAGAAAATCTTGATAGTACGGTGAAATTGTTGGAAACGCTGGACCGTCAGACGCCGCAGGTGATGATTGAGGCGCGTATTGTTGAGACCTCGCGGAATTTTTTGCGTGACCTTGGTGTACAGCTTGGTTTTACTTATACTGACGTAACGGATCGTAAGTTTCCCAACCGTGTAGGGGTTACGGGTAGTGCCTCAGATGGGAATTTTTTGGTCGATCTGCCCGCTGCAGTCGCTGCCGGTAGCGGTGGTGCTGTGACATTTGCCTTGGCCGGGGCGAGCAGCTTGTTGAACATAAGGCTTTCGGCGCTTGAAGCATCCGGGCAGGCGAAAATTATATCTAGTCCCAAGATAGCGACGCTTGACAACACCGAGGCCCACATTCAGAGTGGTCGGCGTATCCCTTTTGCAACGGTTTCAGCGGAAGGCACGCAGACGGAGTTTGTCGATGCTAGCGTCAGTTTGAGGGTGACGCCGCATATAACGCCGGATGGATTCATTAGCATGAAGATCGTTGCGGAAAACAATGAAGCGGATTTCGGGAACACTTCAGGTGGCGTGCCGACCATTGTAACACGTGAGGCGACTACCGAAATGCTGGTGAAAGACGGTGATACGGTCGTTATTGGTGGCCTGTACAAGCGTACCATTTCCGAATCTAGCGATGGTGTGCCTGGCTTACGGGATGTGCCTATCCTGGGGTGGCTATTTAACAAGAAACGGCGAGAAGATACTAACGAAGAACTGCTTATCTTTATCACGCCTCGAATTATCCGGCAGCCTAAAAAATCCACTAAAACAGCGGTGTCGTATTAGTCCAACCGGGCAAGGTCTTGCGCCGTTCTACACTTCAAAATAACCTATCCTACCCTGCCAACAACTGGCAGGGTAGTTGCTATACGCAATACCTAGGCGAGATAAATTCATGGCATCGATGTCACACCGCATTCCTGTCTGTACGCCGACTGAGCAGTATGATATCCATATTGGAACGGGTGTGTTGGCGGAGATCGGTACACATGCGGCTGTGCTGACCTCTGGTCGTCGTGCCTTTTTGATCTCTCACCCTGCTCTGGCTGATCTGTATGGCGCGACCGTGGTGGCGTCACTACAGGCATCGGGTTTTAAGGTTTCAACGTATCTAGTAGCGGAAGGCGAACAGAGTAAAACCCTGTCGTCTGCCTCTCAGCTATTCACGCATTTGATACAATCCGGAGCTGATCGTCAGAGTCTTATTTGTGCATTAGGGGGGGGCGTTATTGGGGATCTCAGCGGCTTCGTTGCTGCGACCTATATGCGCGGTATTCCTTTACTACAAATTCCGACTTCGTTACTCGCCATGGTTGATAGTAGCGTTGGGGGTAAGACGGCTGTTAACCATGAACTTGGCAAAAATCTGATTGGCGCCTTCTATTCGCCGTATGCGGTATTTACCGATATCACCCTGTTGCAATCTTTGCCAGAGCGTGAATACCTCTGTGGCTTGAGTGAAGTCGTCAAAGCCGCTGTCATCACCGATGCCGAGCTGTTTACCTTCATAGAGGACCATGTTGACGCCGTTCAAAACCGTCAGGAACAGGCGTTGGCAAAGTTGATCGAACGGGCGATAGCGGTCAAGGTTGACGTGGTGCAACAGGACCCTACCGAGCGCGGACTGAGAGCGATTCTCAATTTTGGTCATACCATTGGGCATGCCTTGGAGGCGGTGACGGCTTATACGCAATATTCCCATGGTGAGGCGGTTGCCATTGGTATGGCTCTAGTGGCTTCGTTGTCAGAGCGTCTTGGATATTGCCATGCAGAGGCCCGACAGCGGCTAGTTGAACTTTTACGTGCTCTGCATCTGCCGGTGACATATGATGGCATTGCCTCTGAACAGTTGCTAGATGCCATGTCGCATGATAAAAAAGCGGTTCAGGGTACGGCCCGGTTTGTTCTCATGCAGGATATTGGCTCGGTTGTGTTTAATCAGGCCGTGCCATTTGATACGATTCAGGCTTTGCTTAGTCAACAAGAGTGAGAGCAGTGGGTTTTATACTCGTTCTTCACGGTCCTAATTTAAACTTGCTCGGCACACGTGAGCAGCAGATATACGGTCAGACGTCACTCGAGGTCATTAATGCGATGTTGCGCCAGGAGGCGCAACAGGTGGGACACGACATTGATATCTTACAGTCGAATCATGAGGGTGAACTGGTCGATCATATTCAACAGATCGGGACGCGGGCTGATATTTTAATTATCAATCCGGCCGCGTTTACGCATACCAGTGTCGCCATGCGTGACGCCGTGCTTGCTGTCGGTCTGCCCCTCATTGAAGTCCATCTATCCAATATTTACTGTCGTGAAGCGTTCCGAAAACATTCCTACTTTGCCGATATTGCGGTTGGACAGGTGGCGGGCTTTGGGGCGTTTAGTTACCAGCTGGCTTTGGCTGCCGCCTGTAATTTGTTGCGTCAGGATGAGGATACAAAGACCGACAACGGGTGAAACGCTGCGCACCGTCGGGCAGAAGTCCCTGATCGATTCTACATGTCGTATCACATTTGGATTGACATAAGAATTGCCACGCTGCCAGCCACCCAGCAGTAGATGGCAAAGCGCCAGAAATTGCCGCGCATGAGTAAACGTAATAGAAAGCGTAGTGCAATGTATCCGACCACGAGTGCTGTGAACATCCCGCCTAGTACGAGATTCATTTGATCGCCTGAGAGTGCCCCCAACGCCCTGCTGTTTAACAGCATAGCACCCAAAATGGCCGGAATCGCCATTAAAAAAGAGAAGCGCGCGGCGGATTCCCGGCTTAACCCACACCATAGGGCGACGGCAATCGTGCTACCGGAGCGTGAAATGCCCGGTATAATGGCAAGACCCTGTATGACACCAAGTAGCAGCGCGTGTCCGACGTGCATATCGTGTACGTCATGACGGGATTCCGTCACATATTTGAGACTCCAGAGTAGACATCCTGTGATGATCAAGGCACCGCCAACAGCCCATGGCGTAGCAAAGAGTTGCTCGATCCCGGTGGCGAATGTAAGGCCGATTAGCGCCGTTGGAATGTTGGCGATTAACAGAAACAGACCAAGGCGCCTGGTGGCGGCGAGATGATGCTCGGGGTCTGAGCGTGTCGGGTAAAAAATTGCCGACAGACCTGGACATGCCTGTACCAGTTCCCACAGATCACGGCGATAGAAGATGAAAACTGCGATTAATGTGGCAACGTGGACAAGAATATCGAAGAGCAATTCAGGTTCGTGCAAACCAAAGGCGTGTTGGAGTAAGACTAGATGTCCGGAGCTACTCACAGGTAGAAATTCTGTCAGGCCCTGGAGCACACCAAGGAGCAAAGCTTGAAGAAGTGTCATGGGCCTCAGAGGTAGTCTGTTTGTCCACGTTGCTGTAACGCTGCGACCAGGTCGCGTACCTCCTGGTCACGATTTTTCGGACAAATCAGAAGCGCGTCATCCGTTTGCACAATAATGAGATCGGTTAGACCAATTGTCGCTACAAGTTTATTGGGGCTATACACGATTAGCCCGGTCGAGTCTTGGCTAAGATGATTGCCAACGACTACATTGCCATTTTCATCTGCTGCGTGCAGATCTGCTAAACTGCGCCAGCTACCTACGTCGCTCCAGGCAAACGTAACGGGTAGAACGCCGACACGTGATGAACGTTCAAGAACACCATAATCAATCGAAATATTAGGAAGTTGAGCATAGTGCTGGTACAAAATGTCGGCGCTAGCTCCCGCCTGCAACGCTGCGCTATAGGTCTGTAGCCCTTGCCAAAGGTCTGGCAGATGGGTGGCAATCTCTTCAAGGATCGTTGCGGCTTGCCATATGAAGATACCGCAGTTCCAGTAATGCCGACCGGAAGTAACATAATGAGCCGCCACATCGGCGGCAGGTTTTTCGGTGAATTGGGTGACCTGACAGGCTGTAGGTACGTTAGGGGTTGTCAGGCTATCTCCTGACTCTATGTAGCCGTAGCCGGTGGCGGGATATGTCGGATGAATGCCTAGTGTCATTAAAACATTATGCTGTTGGACGACTTCGACAGCTTGGCGGATGGTGGTGCAAAAGGCAAGACTGTCGGGGATAACATGGTCGGCAGGCAAAACGACCATGATGGCTTCGGGGTCGTTGGCGATGAGATGAATGGCCGCCAGTCCGACAGCAGCGGCAGTGTTACGTCCAATAGGTTCGCTCAGAATGTTTTCTGGGAGAAGCTCGGGTAGTTGTTGCAGGGTCTTTTGGTGCTGGTGAGATGCCGTGACAACCTGTATATGGCTTGATGGGAGCAAGGGCAAGATACGTTCAATCGTATTTTGGAGCAGTGACCGTGTGCCTTGTAGGATCAGAAATTGTTTCGGCGTATCCGTGCGGCTTTTAGGCCAGAAGCGGGTTCCACTTCCACCAGCGAGAACAGTTGTAAAAAGGTTCATAGTGCAAGCTTAATAATAGTGAATCCCAGGATGAGTAAGATGATAAATAATACAGATAAAAGGTTAAAGTAGCGATCGATAAATGTTTTGACTGGGGCGCCGAACTGCCAGATGAGCAATCCGATTAGAAAAAATCGAGCCGAGCGACTTAGACCTGAGGCAAGCAAGAAAATCCAAAGATTAATGCCGAAAACGCCAGCAGCCAAGGTGAACACTTTGTATGGAATTGGCGTAAAACCAGCTGTGAAGACAACCCAGAAGCTGTACTGTTCGTACTTGGTCTGCACGGTTTCAAACAGGCCAGGTGTGAAGCCCGGTATATAGGTGAAAAAGAATGGTTCAAGCGACCCCCAAAGCCCCCACCCCAAGATATATCCAAAGCAACCACCTAAGACTGAACTGATTGAACATATGAGTGCATAAAAGAAGGCACGTTGAGGCAAGACCAGGCCCATGGCAATGAGCAATGGGTCCGGCGGAATAGGAAAAAAAGATGATTCGCTGAAAGCCACGACAATGAGAGCGATTAAGCCGTAAGGGGTTTGCGCCCAATGCAGAACCCAATCGTAAAGACGACGTATAACGCCAGGCTTGAAGGTGGATTGGGATTGAGCAATGGGAACCATGAAGTGGCCTTGTACGGTGCTTTCTAATCCAGACATACCGCAATCACCCTGCCAGTTGGCGGGATAGGACAGGTTGTTATTAAATGTGATACGACATGTAGAACCGCTCAGGGACTTCTGCCCGGCTGTATGAGTGAAGAGTGACAACGAATTATCGGAGATAAACGATGCAAACTTTAGCCTGCAACGTGCTACCGATTGGGGCTTCCAGCAGCTCAGGTAATAAGGCGCATGCTGATGGATAACGGCCTGTGGGATACAAGCAAGATACGGTATACGTTATCTCAGCGTAAACAAATTGCTTCAGAATGTCAATGACAGTTCAGGTAGACATGGAGAGGCATCTTTTGCAAAGGGCTGTGACATTTGCGTGTGCTTTTGTATCGGGCTATAATTTTGAGCGGATTCCTAAAATACAGCGCATTTTTCCGATATGCTAGGTTAGTTAGATACTACCGTGCAGACTTCTAATCATCTCCGGCCTTTCTCCGAACGTTCCCGTGGGGCACGTTGGCGGCTCCACCTAGCGTATGGAATCGTTGGTTTATTTTTCCGCTTGACTTCGCGTTTGCACATTGCCGGAGCGGAGCATATCTCGGAAGATGATGTGGTGTTGGCGAGCAATCATATTTCTTTGCTCGATACCTTATTAATTCCTTATTCTATTATGACGATACAGGGGGTACAGTTCATTTCGGCGCCAGCCAAGGCCGAACTGTTTCGCCTGCCTATCTTTGGACGAGCTATTGCATCATTGGGCGCTTTCCCGGTTCGGCGTGGCCGGGGTGATTTACGTGCTATACGCCGGATAGAGGAACATATGAGGACTGGAAAGTTGATGTTGTTTCCGGAAGGGACGCGCAGCCTGGATGGATGTTTAGGCAAAGGCAAGCGCATGGTTGGAAAGCTTATTTACGACACTCGTCCAGTCGTCGTGCCGGCTGCTATATGGGGAACAAATCAAGTCTGGCCGAGCGTCCGTCGCCTGTTCCGTTGTCGTCCTTCGATTGGTATTCGTTATGGTCAGCCGTTGGATTTGCAGCAATATTATACACGGCCCGATACGAAAGAGACGGCTGAGGCGATTGTGAGGGAGGTTATGGGAGCCATTGCCATGCTGTTAGAACCTGATGAATCATCAGTCACATCGGTTTCTAGACGACATGGGCCGTCACGGGAGATACCCAATGGCTCGACAGGCGTCTAGTACAGGATTACAGCTGCTAGCACCCGCTTTGACGAAGGTGTTGCGCCAGGCAGGCCTCGATCGCGTCATGTTGCTAGCGCAGCTTACGCAGCATTGGGAGAAGATTGCAGGTGCGCAAATTGCGTCTGTCGCGCAGCCGGAACGTATACGGTCGCGTGTCTTGTTTATAACCGTCGCAGATGCCATTTGGCTACAACAAATCACATTTTATCAAACCCAGCTATTACGGAATATCCGTCGGGTACTTGGTGATGTTCCGTTAGGCAAACTCCATTTTGTACTGGCTTCGCAGGTGCCGGTACCAAGCCCGCAAGTTGAAGACGCTAGAGCGTTTCTTCCTCTTACTGGTGAAGAGGAGCGTCAGGTGCTGGAGGATACTGCTGACATTGCGGACACCGTTTTACGTGAGGCTGTACAGCGTGCCTGGCGACGGAGTTGGCAGTTAAAAAGTAGGGGGTGATATGAAGAACCATATCGGTTCAGCAGGCAAGACCATCACAATATGGCGCCAAGCTCGCCTCTGGGCCGCGTTTATAGGTCTTTTGCTTTTGAGCGGTTGTGCGATAACGCAGTCTCCAGGTGCTACGGGTATTAAGGAGGTGAGCGTAACGGATGCTCATAGGGCGCAGGTGGTTCTCCAAAAAGGGCACGCCTATTACCACTACATGCTGAGTTATGCTTACGAATTCTACACGTATCAATTGCGACAAAAAGTAGATACCGATCGTGCCCAGGCGGTCGCTGAGATGCAAAAAGCGATTGAGGAACAGCCAACTTCTGCTTTTTTATACACAGAACTGGCCCGTTTGAAAATGCGTCAGGGTGATATGATGGCGGCCTTAGCTACCAACCAACAAGCCGTCAAAATCGATCCGAGCATGTCCCAGGCACATTTGCTAATGGGACGAATCTATACAAAGTTACAACGCCAAACGGAGGCACAAGAGGCATTTCGGCAGGCAATCAAGTACCTACCCGATCAAGAAGAAGGCTATGTTCGCTTAGGGATGTTATACGCCGAAGCAGAAAATAATGCCGAAGCGCTTGCCGTGTTTCAGGAGTTGCTTCGCCGACGTCCTACTTCACTCAGCGGGCTTTATTGGCTTGGCCGTCTTTACGCACAAAAGGGGGAATACGAGGAGGCGGAGAAGGTCTTGAACCGAGCGCTTGCCAAGCGACCGCGATATGAGCATGCTTTACGAGTTCTTGGTACGGTGTATGAACTCCAAAAACGCCACGCTGAGGCGGTTGCTATATATCGCCAGGTTTTGAAGGTTAACCCATACAACAAAGCGGTGCGACATCGGTTGGGGGAAATCTTTATTCAACAACAGAAGCTGGGGGCGGCTCTCGATGTGTACGAGACGCTTCAGCAGCTCGAGCCTCGTAATCAACGGCTTGGTCTTCGTATTGGATTGATTCATCTTGAGCAGAAACAATTTGTTAAAGCCTTGGAGGTGTTTCGATCTGTTGTGTCGGTTGAGCCTGACGATGCAGATGCGCGCTACTATCTTGCCCTGGCACATGAGGAATTGGAGCAATACGAGGCCGCCTTACGGGAATTGCAGACAGCCATTACGCTGCGTCCAAAGACGATAAACTTCTATCTCCATTTAGGGCATGTCTATCAACAGTTGGATAATATATCGGAAGCGATCGAGGTACTGACGCATGCGGCTGAGATTGATCCAAAAAATGCGCAGGTGTATTTTTATCTCGGCCTGATGCAATCTGATGAAAAGAATTATGTTGATGCTGTAATCAGCTTGCGTACGGCTGTTGATCTGGATGCAGAAAATCCTACCTACCATTTTAATATTGGTGTGGTGTATGAGAAACTTGGTGATTTTGCAACCTCAGTGACGCATATGAAGCGTACGATTGTGCTGGATCCACAACATGCCAGTGCCTTGAATTATCTAGGGTATATGTATGCCGAACGTGGTGTGCACTTGGACGAGTCGATTGGAGCGAT
>JAPULM010000377.1 GCA_027294925.1 bacterium | reverse complement strand
CTACGCCATTGCGCAAAAGGGTCCGGCATATGCCTTGAGCTTGAAGCGTATTCTCATCGGCATGGAGCACGACTTGACCCAGGATATGCAAGACCCGGTGTTGTGGGAAGCGCTAGCGATGATCTGTGGCGGCGGCCTGCGCCACATGAAAGCGGGCATGGAGGCGGTCAAACGCCTGCAGCGCACCTATGTGGACGAATACTTACGGCGTTTATCGTGGGTCGGGATTGACAAAGCGGCGGAAGAGTTGGCCGAGGCACTGCAGGAATATCGTGCACCCGCCGTGGCCTAAAGGGCGGATTGATGCCGATCTATGAGTTCTACTGTGACCCGTGTGGTCAGATCTCAAGTATTTATTTCCGGACGTCGACGGATTCCCCCTCGCTTTGCTGTAGGCATTGTAGCAGTGATACCGTTCGCCGCATTTTGTCCACTTTTGCCTCGCCGCTGTCGGACGCCGATAAAATGGACCGCTTAGATCCGAAGTATGACAAACAAGTGGATGCTGCGCTCGCCAAGGCCCCTGCGGCATCCGATCCGAACCATTACCTACGCAAGATGGCGTCCTTCAGCCAAGCCAAGGAGTAGGCGATCTGCGGGTGCGGGAGCCGATATTGAGTGCGAGGGAGGAGAAGGGTTAGAGTCCGGGCAATGAGCACACTAGAGTTTCCATCGCTTGCGTGGTTCCAGGCGCTGCAGCAGTTGGTTAATGAAGACCCTGGGTTTCGTTCCCTGGGTAGTGTCGATACGACCATGGGGATTAAAGCTTTCTCTCAGGTCGTCATTGTGACCTTCCGTGCTTTTCAATGTGAGGTGGTTCGATGCGGCACGGACGACGATCTCTTTGAGGTCGATTTCTATCTGGAGATGGAGCCGGAACAGTGGCAGGAAATGCTCGAAAATATTAAGCAGCATGGCAGCGCCGGTCGCAACCACACGCTCAACACGATTGACCTCCGGCTACCTGACGGCCTGGCCATCAATGCCACGGGCGATCAGTATCAAGCCGACTTATTCTTCCGCTACAACGAGAGCATACAGCGCTTCTTTGACCTCTCGGCCCAGCTCGATACCGCCTTCGGCGGTTAGCGTTCAGCTGTTGCGTTGGCGGGGAGGGGCTCGAACAGCATCGCCCTTCCCCGCAAACGGGGTCCTACACGCTGGCGGTGGTCGCCATGATGGGTTCGCCCTCAAGGGACTCCGAAGGCTCGCCATCGACGCCAACCGGCACATCGCCCATTAGGGTAACGCGCCAGAATTGGCGGTCGAAATCGGTATCAAAAATATCCCGTGGGGCCAAATGCGCCGTGGCTCGGTTGTCCCAGAACGCGATGCTGCCCGGTTTCCACTTGAAGCGCACCGTGAATTCCGGCCGCACCGCGTGCTCCCACAGTAGTTCAAGCAGTTTGAGGCTTTCTTGCGGTGTCAAGCCCACCACCGACTTGAGAAAGGAGGGGCTGACATAGAGCACACGTTCGCCCGTCTCCGGATGAATCCGAACCAGGGGGTGATGGCTCAGCAGCCGATTGCGGCTGACGAATTCGTCGTACTCTTTTCGGCTGCTGTCGATCTGAGGGGAGCCGAAGCTGTGGACGCCGCGCAGCCCATCTAGGAACCCGCGCAAGGTGGGCGATAGCGCATTGTACGCCGTCGCCAGATTAGTCCATTGGGTGTCGCCGCCGTAGGGAGGCACGATGTCACCGCGCAAAATCGAGGCGAAGGGCGGATTGATGGCGGCCGTGATGTCGGCGTGCCAGCCCGACCAGGGGCGCAGCAGAGGTTGCTCCTTGCCGCTATTGGCGGCGCGAAACTTGGCGACCGAGTAGATTTCGGGATATGCCTCATCGCCGCCGAAGACGACGTGCGCAGGTGTGGTTTCGCCAAAATAGCGTGCGAAGTCAATATGCTGCTGGTGGTTGAGATACTGGTGGCGGAAAAACACCACTTTCCATTTTAACAGCGCGGCCCGAATCTCCTGCACCTCTTCCGGGGTCAGGGGCTGAGTCAAATCGACGCCGTCAATTTCGGCGCCAATATGGATCGAGAGCGGACGGACATCAATAGTGCCGCTAGCCATAGAATTTTAGCCTTCTGTTCAGATTTAGAGGGACTCTAGTAAGACACAACGTTTCATAAGACCGCATCTTAACGCACTTTTCCCTCCGGCGTCCAGACCTAATGGCCAACCCGAGACATCGAACCCATGTCATGATCAGCCGGGCTGGCGCACGATCCGCATCATCAGGACAAATCCCGCGCAGCATAACGTCAGCACCAGCAAGGAGGCGAAACAATCATTGAGCGCGTATACCAGGGCCTCGCGCCAGATCAGTTGAGACAACTGCCCGCGGGCGTAAAGTCCGGCGTATCCGGGCGCCACCCCAAGGTAATCTGCCATCTCGGTAAAGATGCGGAGCGCCTGTTGGGTTCCCAGCGCGGTGTGCATCTGCAGTTCGGCGAAGTGTGCTTGATGCATGGTGCGCCAACGGTCGAGCAGGGTGCTCAGCAGCGAGATGCCAAAGGTGCCCCCGAGCACCAAGCACAGACTTAACAAACTCGACGCTTGGCGGGCGCGCTGAGGGGCTAAGCCACTGGTGGAGATGGCAAAGGTGGGCGCGTTGAGAAAGCCGAGGCCAAAACCCCGCCACACATACACCCAGACGATAAAACCAGCGGTAACGCGCCGATCGGCGATCATCATGAGGTAACAACAGGCGCCAAATCCCAGCAGTCCTAGCAATAAGGCCCCTCGGGGTTCGAACCGATCCACCAGCCAGCCGGAGATAAAAGCAGTGCTAATCATGGCGAACGAGCCCGGAATGAGCACCAGGGCCGATTGCTGCACCGAGAGGTCGAGCACGAGTTGGGCGAAAAGGATAACCAAGAAGCTACTGGCATAGAAAAACACCCCCATGATGATCGTCACCACGGTGCCGCTGGCGTAGAGCAAGCTGGCGTAGAGGCTGAGATCGATCAATGGCGTGGCGACGTGCGTCTCAATAAATAGAAATAAGGGGATGGCAAGTCCGCACAAGCCCAGGAGGGTGAGAATAAAGGGGGAGTCCCAGCCCTCATGTTGCACCTGACTCAGTGCCACCAACAAGCTTACCAAGGCCGTGCTCAGACTCAAAAACCCCCAGACATCAAACGGCGTTCGATCCTCTCGCGCCGAAGCCGGCATGAGCAGCAGTGTTCCCAAGACGGCTAAGCCGCCGGGGATGAGATTGACATAGAACACTGTGCGCCAATCGACCGCGTCGGCGAAATATCCCCCAATTGGCAGCCCGGCCAGACTGCCGAACGAGGCCCCAATCGCCCATATCGACGTGGCCATGCCGCGCTGTTCGGGTGGTGCGATTTCCATCATCAGAGTCCAAGAAATCGGCATCAGCACGCCGGCCCCGATCCCTTGTACAATGCGGAAAAAGATGAGGAATTCAACTGAGGGGGCCAAACCGCAGAGCGCCGATGCGCTAGTGAACACACTGAGGCCGAGGGCATATAAGCGTTGATTGCCGAGTCGGCGGCCAATCCAACTGATAGCCGGCATGGTGACGGCAGTGGCAATGAGATAGGCGGTGACCACCCAACGAATAGTCAGGACATCGGTCGCCAAGCCGCTCATCATACGAGGCAGCGCGACATTCACAACATTGGAGTCGAGGATGTTGATAAAGGGGCCGAGCATGCAACATGCCATCACGCCGATGAGAAAAAGCGGGCTGTGGGCGGGTCCCGAGGCGACGACTTCAGTTTGTTGAATAAAGGGCTCCGTCATCTTCAACCCCATGAAAACACGTTGAAATACACGCTCAGACATGTTAGATCAGTTGAAGCTTTTGCCACTGACCCGCCAATACGCGCGCTAACATCACCAGGCTCAGTACGATTACATAGCATAAAGCAACCGCCCATCCGCCTTCAACGCCGCCTTGCAAGGCGAACATCACGACGCTTGCCAGTGGCACGAATAAGGCCCAATTGAGTAGTAAGCCAGCATATAGGGGCCAGCGAGTATCACCGGCGCCCCGCAAAACGCCGGTCGACACCAAGGAAATGCCATCAAATACTTGAAACAGGGCGACGTATACCAACAGGTGAGCGGTTAGTCGCACCACCTCCGGGGCCTGGGTGAAGAAAGCGCCAAGCGGATATCGTCCCAGATAGAAAACCAGGCCAAGCGCACCCATGTATAACACGATGATGACTAGACTGGCGTTCATGCTTTGCCGCGCTTGGGCGATTTGTTGGGCGCCGATGTACTGCCCGACGAGCGTCGCGGCGGCGATTGAGATGCCGTAGCCCGACATGTACGACAACGCCATGATTTGGGTTGCAATGGCGTGGGCAGCCATTTCGGTACTTCCCAAACGGGCCACCAGGGTGGTAAACAAGGCCCAGGCGCCGAGTTCAACAGCGCCTTGCAGGCCAACCGGCCAACTGACGTTAAAAAGACGCCGGCAGGCCTTGAGATCACATGCGAGCCAACGCTTGCTCAACAAACCCTGGCGTTGGGCTCGACGCCAAAACAACCCCAGATACAGCAGTGTGCTGGCGCCTGTGGCGCTCACCGTGGCAATGGCAGAGCCTGCAATGCCGAGGCGGGGAAAGCCAGCCAGGCCAAAAATGAGTAGGACATCAAGCAGCCCGTTCAGACATTGTGCGGCAAACGCGACAAGAAGCGGTGTCCGTGTATCGCCAATACCACGAAAAAAGCTGAGCAAGACAAAATTCAGCAGAATTGGCAACCCCCCTAGCAACCGGATACGCATGTAAAGCGCGGCCGGACTTACGAGTTCAGGACTTGGCGCATTGAGACGCACCAGGGCGTCGGCATAGGCAGCGCCGAGCAGCATCGGCAACCATGCCACCAGGCTCATGTAGAGGCCCTGCCAGGTGATGCTGCCACAAGCTTGGTAGCGCTGTGCTCCGAGGTATTGAGCGACAAAAATATTGACCCCTGCCCCGCTGCAATTGCAGGTGGCAATAAACAGCCATAGAAACGCATTGGCGAGCCCCACAGCTCCCTGTTCGATGGTGCCAAAATGCCCCAGCAACGCGATATCTACAGCCGTCATCAACGTATGCGACAGCATACTGAGGACCACCGGGTAGGCCAACACGACGACCTCGCGATATTTTGGGGTCAAGTTTTGCATTAATGCGTCAGGCATGTTACTCACTGAGCAAGCTGGGATGATTCTGAGTCATCCAGATTCACATTTGGCCAGGCCGACTGCCACGCTTTGGGGTACCAATGATCTTCATGTTCAGACCATAAATTCCGTAAGTGCGGTTACACGGACTATGAGAACCTATTCGCACGGCGTTATCGGTTATCTGCTGTACGCAAAACGCTCACGGCAAGAGAGAAGACTCGCCATGCTTGGCGGCATGTTGCCGGATATGTTCTTGGCGATTGGCTTCATAGCGCACTATTTAGAGTATCTGACGCCATCTTTTATGGTGGCACAATGGCATCATCTGTTACATTTTTCCACCTTGCATAGCGTGACGGTTTGTATGCATTCGTTGGTGATTGTCGGACCGTTGCTCGCCGTATCATCTATCATCTACAAACCTGCCCTACCTTTCTGGGTCGGGATGCTGGCGCATGGTATGGTCGATTTACTGACCCATGAACAATGGGCGTACAATCATTTTTTCCCCATCCCATTAGCGCCTATTCGGGCTATCATCTCGTATACGGATATTGAATTTACGATTGCGGAGCATGCCCTACTTCTACTATTCATGATATGGTGGATGATCAAGCGCAAATGGCAATGATGCCCCTTCCCCGATCGGCTGCTTGCCCTATTCTATCCGCATTCGTTTGATTGCCCCAGCCGCCTCCAAGTTTGCGATTTCATCTTGTGCGTATCCCAGTTCGAGCTGAACCGCTTCCGTATGCTCACCATTTTCCGGCGGCGGGAGGCGGATACTGGATGGGCCATCCGACAGCTTTAGCGGGGATGCGGGAGCCCGTAACCCCGCAACGGTCGGGTGTGGTATTGTAGGGATCATGTTACGATGGGCGACTTGGGGATCATTGACAAGGTCGGCAATCGTGTTGACCGGCGCATTTGGTATCCCTGCTGCTTCGAGGATGTCGACCCATTGTTGCGTGGTTTTGGTTTTAAACAAGGCTTCCAGAATACCGATTAAAGCCTCTCGATTGTCGACACGGTCCACATTGGTCCGGAAACGGGCGTCTTCGGCCAGGTTTTGCCTTGCTGTGGCGGAGGTCGTGGATGACTTGCAGACTGGCTTCAACT
>JAPULM010000376.1 GCA_027294925.1 bacterium | reverse complement strand
GCATTCGCAAGTACGACCCGTCTAGTCGACCAATGATGTACCTCAATCTGGCGGCAGACGGCCCGATCAGCATCTTGCAGCTACGGCATTACGCCGATAACACCCTGCGCTATCAACTGCAACAGATTCCAGGCGTGGCGGCAGTCGATATGTGGGGCGGCGATGAGCGAGAAATCCAGGTGCTGGTGGATCGCAGCCGTTTGGAGGCGACCGGCATTTCCCTGCAACGTATCATTAATGCCCTGCAGGCTGAGAACGTCACCAAAGTTGGCGGCCATATGGAGAGCGGCCAGGTGGACTACGTGGTGCGTCCAATCGGCGAATTTCACAACCTGGATGACATCGAAACCGTTATTCTGCGCGCCGACGGCGCTCTGCCGGTATATCTCAAAGATGTCGCTAAAGTCCATGATGGCATCAAAGAGCGTCTGACCCGCACCCGGGTCAATCGCGCCATCGGGCTGATAATGGCAATCCGGCGACAATCGGGCACCAACACCGTCAAGGTGTCAGATGCCATTCAAAGTAGATTACCACGCTTACAACAGGCCTTACCGGACAACATGCAACTGCACTTGATGTTTGACCGGGCGGCTTTCATCCGCCGCTCGATCGCCCAGGTGGAGCTAAGCGCCCTGCTTGGCGGTTGTATTGCGGTACTGGTTTTGTTGCTGTTTCTGCGCAGTCTGCGTCCTACCATTATTATCGGGCTAGCGATCCCGTTGGCGGTGATCGCCACTTTCATCATGCTCTATTTAGCCGATATTAGCCTCAATTGGATGTCGCTCGGCGGTCTCGCCCTAGGCATCGGCATGCTGGTCGACAATTCCGTCGTGGTGCTGGAAAACATCTTTCGGCATCGCCAACGCGGCGGCGAACGCCAACAAGCCGCCATCGCCGGCAGTCAGGAAGTCGGTATGGCCATTGCCGCTTCCACCCTGACCACGCTGTGCGTGTTTTTCCCGCTCATTTTCGTCCAAGGCATGATGGGTATTGTGTTCCAAGAGCTAGCCCTGACCGTCGCCTTCGCCCTGATTGCCTCGCTCGTGGTGGCGCTCACCCTGGTGCCCATGTTGTCGGCCAAATGGCTAAAACAGTCGGCAGAAGGCGCCGATGGCACACTAGGCCGGTATCTAAAGGCGCTATGGGGGCGTGCGCTGTCCGCTGTGGAGCACTATTATCGCCATCTCCTGGGTATTACCTTGCAGCATCGGGTTCTGCTACTCGTCACCTCTCTCGTCCTGCTAGGACTCAGCCTAACGGTATATCAGCAGCTTGGCTCGGAGCTACTCCCCTCAGTCGACGAAGGTATGATGTACATTCGTCTGGAATTGCCGGTGGGCACCCGATTCGGTGTCACAGATCGCCTTTTGGCCGACATCGAGCAGACCGTCTACCAGACTGCGCCTGACGTGCAGGCCATGTTCGCACGCGCCGGTTTGCGCTTTCGTGGCGGCGGCGGCACCCACACCGGCTTTCTCTGGGTTCGATTGGTCAACCGCTCAGAACGCCAGCAGTCCCTCAAAGAGGTACTCAAGGTCTTACGGCGCAAGCTGTCCAACTATCCGGATGCGCGGGTGCGCATTGTCGAGCGGCCGTCCGATGTGGCGCGCCTACTCGGCTCCAGTCGTTCAGAACGGTTAGAAATTGACGTGTTTGGCTTTGATCTCAAACGCGGCCGCAAACTCGCCCAGCAAATCGCTAATCGCGTCCGGGCGATGGACGGCGTATCGTATGTGCGGCTAAATGTTGACGATAGTCGACCCGAAATGCAGATCCATATTGACCGCCGCAAGGCGGCCAGCCTAGGGATCAGCGTGCATCGTATCTTGCAAGCAGTAGAGACCAGCGTGGCCGGCACGGTGGCGTCAAAATACCGTGAAGGACGCGACGAATACGACATTCGTGTGCGCCTGCGGCAAGCGGATCGCCAGGAGCTGGCCGATCTCGACCGCATTTTTGTTACCGCCCCTAATGGTCAACAGATCGTTTTGCGCAATCTAACCGTCACCCAGACCGGAATGGGTCCCATCGTGATTAAACGTCGCGGCCAAGAACGCGTCGTCACCGTTCAGGCTGGCATGAATGGCAGCCGCGATTTCGGTAGCCTTGCAGTAGAGATCGAACAACTTCTGGCCAGCATCGATATTCCTGACGGATTCCAGGCCGTGATGGGTGGCGAACGCCAGGAACAACAAGATTCTAACCGCAACATGATGCTCACCATCATCCTGGCCATTCTCCTGGTGTACATGATTATGGCGGCGCTGTTCGAATCCCTGCTGCATCCCTTTGTTATTCTATGCACCATTCCATTCGCCGTTACTGGTGGTCTTCTCACCCTCTATGTGACTGACACCAACCTCAGCATGCCCGTTTACATTGGCGCTATTATGTTGGTAGGGATTGCCGTCAACAATGGTATTGTGATGGTGGACTACATCAACCAATTGCGCCAACGTGGCTTAGATGTCATGCAAGCCACCCGGGAAGGTGCCGCTGTCCGCTTACGTCCCGTTCTGATTACCACGCTCACCACCACCCTGGCGCTGGTGCCAATGGCAATTGGCCTGGGCGAAGGCTCAGAAGTGTGGGCGCCGCTCGGTCGCATTGTGGTCGGCGGTCTATCTGTCGCCGCCCTCTTCACGTTGTTCTTTGTTCCTGCCCTTTACAGCCTTATTGAGGAACGACGGGCACGCTATCGAATTCCATCAATCCCTGACGCAGCACACACCGATTCGGAAACCGTCATGGCGGATTAATTTTCTTCATCCCTCACCTTAGTCCCCTCGTGTAGGTACATTTTCTGTCTACTATAATGGATGCACACATTGCGGGTACGCAGTCAAAAGATAAGGAATCCACGCATGATTTCCGCTGACCAACGATATCAGAAGAAGCAGGCCTCGATTCTGGGACATACCATGTGTTACGTCGAGGAAGGCAGTGGCGACCCGGTTGTATTTCTACACGGCAACCCCACCTCGTCGTACCTATGGCGCAACATTATGCCCTACCTCACAAACCTGGGACGCTGCATTGCGCCGGACCTGATTGGCATGGGCGATTCAGACAAGCTCGATAGTCGTGGCGCGGGCGCTTATCGCTTTGTCGAACATCGCCGCTACCTTGATGCCCTGTTCGAGCACCTCGGCATCACCGACAACGTTGTGTTCGTGGTGCATGACTGGGGCTCGGCGCTGGGCTTTGATTGGGGCAACCGGCATCGCGCCGCAATACAGGGA
>JAPULM010000375.1 GCA_027294925.1 bacterium | reverse complement strand
TACCTATCGGGCCGTCTAGTACTGCGTCGCGTAAATACCCCCCCAACGTCTCGCCCCTGTATAAAAAGGGGCGGGGTTTCTAAGGCGGAAACTTACTCTGCCAAAAGACGCTCAACTTCTTGCCGGATGGTGTCAAGGTAGGTGGGGTAGGGGTGTTGTTGGTAGTTGAGTAATTGTTCGGAGACGTCCGTATCGTACCAATCCACCCAGCCAGGTTGGTCAGAACCTCGAAATGCCGCTAGTTCGATCGGTACGCCCAGGAGGTCATAGATGTCTTCAACGTATCGTTGACCGGTGCTTTGCCAGGTCGCGCCACCGGCAATATTAAGCGTTTTGCCACCTGCCTCAGGCGTGATTAGAGCTTCATACAACGCGGTCACAACATCATCGCGATGTACCATCTCCAGCCGCTGCTCAGCTGTAAACGGCCACACCGCAGGGGGTTCTTGTAATTCTGGTACGGCAATACCGGCAATACGTAGTATGACAGTATGCACCGATGCGCTGCGGATGAGACGCTCTGCGGCTATCTTACTTGCAGCGTAAATGTCGAGTTCTGTTTGAGAGTGATCGACACGAACGGGTGGTGTATCGGCTGTGGTATCGCCATAGGTGCTGACCGATGAGCTGAATACCAATACCGCTTGCGGAGCGCTGCTTTCCATCGCCCCGACGATATTTGCCGTTCCCTCGACGTTAATGCTAAATGTCCGTTCGCGGTTCGCCTCACTCACCGGCGGCAGTATGGCCGCGAGATGAAGGATGGCGCTGGTTCCCTGTACAGCTGTTGTAACTGTGCTGGAAGCGGTAATATCGCCCTTGATGATCTCGATACCAGATTCACCTTCAAGGCCAGTGAAGTCGCACGCTGGTAAGTCAAACACCCGGACCGCATGGCCGTCGGCCCGGCAGCGTGCAACAAGAAGACGGCCGACACTGCCGGCGCCTCCGGTAATCAGAATCGGTCCACTCATGTAATGGTTGTCCCGTCCATTTTGGCCTTGGTGATCAGGGCTTTCGTTGCCTTTTGCAACTTTTCAATCGCACTTGGCAAGCCGTCCCAGTTTGCTTCGCTGATCAGGCTGGCAATGGTCGCCGCATCCGTTTTGCACATTTTGGTCGGCGGTACGCTCATCATGGTTTTGATGAAAAACTTATCGCTTACATCATTCAAAGAAGTCAGGATGTCTTGTAGTGGCGCTTGCGCCTGAGTGGCTTCGTTTGAGCCCGCTGCAGCCAACTGGGTGCAGGCTGTTTGGCAAGTGTCAATCGCTTCTTGTAGATTCTCCAATCCCTTGGTGAATGCTGCCATCTGGTTCTCCCATCGTATATTGAGCATGGCAGGCCGAAGGTTTTACCTATCCCCCGACCTCCCGATGCGTGATTCTGCTATGCGGATTTAGTTAGTCGTCGGCTGTCGTGCCTTCCCTAGAGCCCGTTGCGCCAGCCACATTGCTATTGCTATTGCCATTGTCATCGCTGTCGTGCCATGTCTTGACATATTCGGTGTCGATTTCTTGTTCACGCAAGAAACCTTGGCCGTCATAGCGCTCGTATGGGAAGGGGGTGAATTTCGAAAATTTCTCACGGAAACGTTCACCCGTAGGCCGTTTGTCGAGCGGGAAGATATGTTTCGCCATCGGTTGTGGCTCAGTTTCAATGAGGTTGTAGTCACGATTCCCCAGACCGTTCAAAGTCGCCGTGTTGATTTGTGTTTCCTCACTAAGGCCATGAACGGTGGCCGACACCATCTCGAATTTCTTGTCGCCGGGCTGCATGAGGTCGAAGTCATCCACGATCGAGCCTGGCATACCATGCGATTGCCGCACTTTATCAAGACAGGCCATATCGATAGCGACGGGATCTTTACTGGCAAACACGCCAAGATTCGGCACAATCGGCATATCCGAAAAGCTGACACAGTCGCAGCGTGGCGACACATCAATGGCCATGTTGATATACCCACATCTGTCAGGACCCACAGCCGTTACGGTACCGAGGGCGCCATCGGCAATGGCCGCGTCGGTAGCGGCAAAGTTCTCTTCCGGAAATTCGAACAGACCGCGAGGGGGCATGACGCCATTACAGCCTAAGCAACTGGTGCATTTTTCGCGATCCCAGTGGATGGCATCGTCATCCACCTTGAACAGACCGTATGGGCAGCAATCCTCCAGGATTTTCCAATCCGGCGTGTTGGCCTTGCCCTGAAAGTTCTCCGGGTGCCAGATGGCAGAATTGGCGATGCTGTATTTGGGGTGGCCACCAAGGTGAACATTGTGCTTGCCACGTTTGGATTGGCATCCGATGCCGAGATTCTTGATGGCGCCGCCGATAACGCCCATCGGGTGACCTTTAAAATGAGACAAGGTAATGAGTACATCGGCTGCCGCGATTGCTTGTGCAATAAACGCTTCCTTGAGGATATACCCCGTTGGTACATCAACCCGGTAGTCAGAGGTGCCAATAAACCCATCTGCACAGATGAACGGGCAGCCCAACACGGCAGAGCTAAAACCGTTACGCTCGGCCGTCATCAAGAGGTCTAACTCGCAAGCGCGCGAAGCGTGCGGCTGATAGGTCAGTGTGGTGGTGTCACAAACGAACGGACGGCCACCTAATTCTTTAATGCGGTCTGCCAGAGCGCGTGGATAAACCGGCCGTAAGTAGGCGGTATTGTTCCATTCTCCGCAGTGTATTTTGATGGCCACCAAGTCGCCTGGTTTGATGAGTTGATCCAATCCCGCAGCATCGAAAACCGTGAGCATTTTTGCCACTAAGCTCGTCTGCGGAGATTCACTGCGGGCGTCCATGTAATAGACATCAGAAGCAGCCATGATAATTCTCCTTGTTCCACCGCCCTGCGATGCGTGTGTCGTATGCCATATCTTAGCATGCCACTATAATGAAAACGTTGGCGGAAGTCAAAGCGGCGGCGTTCTGTCTTCCTGCTTAGGATGACGTCACGAGTTTCGTCGAAATGTGCAGACGCCGCCGGATAATCTGGGAGATGGAATCAATTCCCATATTGAGCAAGGCTGTGATCAGGATGAGGAGAACCGCTTTGTCAAGTTGGTCGTCGGAAATTGCACTATCGATGTAAAATCCCACCGTGTAGATACCCAGGATGCCGAGGATAGCCGATTCCCGCATCATGACCTCCCAGCGATAGAATAAGAAAGCTAGAAATTGTCCGTAGATACGAGGTAAGACCTCATAGAAGTAGCGATTGACTCGTTTTAAGGGGGCGTCTATTGGTAATTGGATGAGGTCCGCGTTATGACTGCTTAGGAATGCAAGGATGGCGCCATTGTGCAGCAGGATGGCCCACACTGCCGGTAGCATAGACGGGCCCCAAAGCTGCACCAAGATATAGGCCAGAATGTATTCTGGCGTGGTACGAATGATAATTAATCCGATATGTGAAAGGCGATGGCAGAGGTTGCCAGTAAAATGTCGGCAGGCGAATGGAAAGCTCAGCAGGGCAAATAACCCGGTGCCGACAAGCACGATTTGAGTCAAGACAATCGTCTGCCAGACGCCTTCCCATGCCTCTAGCGTGAGGATGTCGTACGCCCATTGCAGGCTGGGTTGCCAGGTAAAGGACACGCCGTAAGTGCCATCCATGACGCCTTGCCGCCGCATGGGCCAGGGTAATAGTTCGTAGGTGAAAAAACGTATGGCGTTTTGCCAAGATAAGGTCACGTTTCGACTTAACAGGAAAAATGCAGTTGCGACATAAATCCATATGAGGCGAGGTTTCAACCAATACTTGAGAGAGGCGATGAGGAGGTAGAAAATATATAACAGGGCGGCTGCTTCTGAATAGATGCCTTCACGAAACATGGTTTCGAGGTGGAAGCCCAGAGTGGGAAGTCCAATGAAGCCGAGAATGGCGCTCGAGCGCAAGGCGCATTCAAATCGATAGACCGTATAGTGTTTGGTGTCAGCATAAATGGTCGGTAGCGTCGCATAGATAAACCGACTCAGGCGGCCAGAGCCCATTGGCACGCCAGCCTGTGGTCGCTGATCGGATTCCTGCGCGATCTCTGCATAAACTTTGGCAAAGATACCTGCATAGGGAATGGCAATGGCGAGAATGCCACACATGGGGTTTAGACCCACAACATGCAGAAAGATGAACGCCCAGAAAATTTCATGGATGGCGCGGATGAAGGCACAGAATAGGCGAACGGGAATCAAGCGATAGAAAAATGCAAATCCAATGCCGGCAACAACGCTGATAGAAATGCCGCACAATGCAAAAACCACTGTGTTCAGTAAAGCCGCTTTAACCTGCCACAGCACTAAAAAATTTGGCGTGGCAGCTCCCGAGACCATACGTCCCAGCTCGATCCATGGGTCAGAGACTGAAATTTCAAGGTCTGCCAGCAACACGGCAAGTAGCCCGAGGCCGACAAAGAAAAGGCTGGTTCTGAGCATGGTGATCAACGCGTGTTGGAGGGATTTACTAGGCGTCTGTGCTACCGTTTTGGTAAAGCGTCAATAACACGGTTTGGGTGACGTTATTGGCTGGCAAATCGAATTGAATCCGTCCCTCGCGCAGTCCAACAATGCGGTCAGCAAACTTCAGGGCAAACTCCACTGTGTGCAGCGACATGATGACCGTTTCTGCATTCTTAATAATCAGTTCCATCACAGCACCGGCCTGGTGCGGGTCAACTGATGATACCGGTTCATCCGCGAGTAGGATAGACTCACCACGGTACATCGCACGGGCTATGGCGACGCGTTGTTGCT
>JAPULM010000374.1 GCA_027294925.1 bacterium | reverse complement strand
GTGCTTGACCTACTCAAACATCACCCTGGACGCTTATTCCCTGTAGGGCGTCTGGATGTCAACTCAGAAGGGGCACTGTTGCTGACCAATGACGGCACTTTAGCCCATCGGTTGATGCATCCGCGTTATCGTATTCCTCGTACGTACATGGTCAAAATCCAGGGCGTGATTACCAATGATGAAATGGAACATTTACGGCGAGGCGTCTCCCTAGGCGATGGTAAGACCCAACTGACTCGAGTAGAAATAGTGCGCAGAGGCGACAAAACTTGCTGGTTGCGCCTGACCCTCTACGAAGGGCGATACCACCAAATCCATCGCATGCTACAACAGTGTGGCGGCTATACCGTTAAGAGATTACAGCGTACAGCCGTGGGGCCTCTGAGCATTACGGGGTTATCCTTAGGTAATTATCGATCTCTCGAACCATTTGAACTTACTCGCTTACGCCAAGCCTGCCGTTTAAACAAGGCTTCTGCCTAAAGGTATAAAGACAGATCATCACACATCAGCTGCGAAGGTTATGACAAGGATGCCAGATGATTATCGTCGGATAGACGACAACAGGCAGGTTACCACACGCTATCTGAAATGGCTAGGCATCATCAGCCTAAGCATTCTACTACTAGGCTACACAACGAGCTTGGCGTTGAACGTTGACGAACAGCAGGTGGTGCAAGGCATCGGTGCCATTATCAAGCGCAACCAGGCAACTGCGCGCAGCAGGGCGATCAACAATGCCTTACGCAAAGCGCTTGAGCAGGCACTTCTGACAACCCTCGACCCGCTCGAGTTGATTGACAATGCTCATACATTAGAAACCACTCTGTACGCCCGCGCCCTCACTTACATCCGCAGTTACCGTGTGTTGTGGGAATATCCTGACGTCACCCAGAGTGTGTATCGAGTTGGCATCGAGGTCAGCCTGGCTACCGACGAAGTCAATAAAACCATTCAAGCTCTAGGACTCGCCCAATCGGATGCCAACCATGGGCGCGTACTCGTGCTCATCACAGAGCATCGTCTACAACGCTCGCACCTGAGTTCATTGGCAGACAATGACGGTGTGGTCGCTCAAACGCTTCGCCATTACTTTGAATCACACAATTTCAAAACCGTCCGTCTGGTAGCAGACGTGACTTGGGATGGCCAAGCAAGTACGGCCTTGATGGCTGCCAAACGGGCCGGGGCTGAGGTGGTGTTAATCGGCCAGGCAAGCGCTGAAAAAGTGCGTAGCGACGTGGCTGGAATGCCGTTACAGACGGTGCATGCATCTGTCCAGGTACAAGCTTTGGCGACAGCAACGGGAAGACGCTTAGCCATGGAACATATCGAAGCAACGGCATTGCATATCGATGCCGTGCTTGGCGGGACTCATGCCTTGCGCAAGGCTGCGGTAGAAGTAGCGTCACGCCTGGAGCCACAGCTGCGCAAACATTTCGTTGTCTATGGCAAGGTAAACATACCATAAAAAATACGTATTGCTATTAACGCATTACGATTCGGGGATACGCAGCATGATACAAAGCATGACCGGGTATGGCCGTGCAGAGGTGAGCAATGAACGTTTGCACCTTACGGTTGAAGTCCGCTCGGTAAATCACCGCTACCTAGACGTGTCGCTCCGCTATCCTCGTCTTTATGCGCCCTTGGAATCGCGCCTAAAACGCTTAGTCAGCAATCACTTTGCGCGTGGCCGCATCGAGATCAAATTCGTCGAGCAGCGCAATGACGAAGGACACTGGGACCTTTCCCTCGACTATGCGCTTGCTCAGCAATATTATCATGCCGTGCAGGTCCTCCAGGAGCGTCTAGATATGCCTGGCGCTATTAGCTTCAGTACCATTCTCAACCTACGCGAGGTGGTTCACCTAGAAGAAGCTTCTGAAGACATTGAAGAAGACTGGGAACTCATTGCACAAGGTTTAGAAAACGCCTTACAAGCCTTAGAACAAATGCGCTTGCAAGAAGGCGCCTTTCTCTACCGCGACCTCCAAACGCGTCTGCAAACAATCACCCGTCATATTACGACCATTCGTCAGCGTGTTCCGCATGTGGTTACCATCTACCGCCAACGTTTGGAACAGCGCGTACAAGAACTCTTCCAACAATTTGAGCTTGATACGGATCGGCTAAGCCAGGAGGCCATTCTCTTCGCTGAACGCTCTGACGTCACGGAGGAACTCATCCGTCTTGAGTCCCATATGCAAGCTTTCGAGCGTTTGCTTAGCGCCCCAGAAGCGGTGGGTCGCAAAATCGAGTTTCTCGTGCAGGAAATGCACCGCGAAGTCAACACGCTTGCCACCAAGAGTAACGACGCCGACATCTCACAACACGCGGTCGAGGTCAAAAGTGAATTCGAGCGAATCCGTGAGCAAATCCAAAATATCGAATAATCATCCAGAGGCTGAAGGTGTTGTCGCGCAGCCCGCCTTGGCTCATCGTCGTAAGCAAGGCATCTTGTTTGTTATCTCGGGGCCATCCGGAGTAGGCAAAACCACGATTTGTCGACAAATCGTCACACAACAGCGGCATGTGACCCAATCGATATCTTACACCACGCGTGCGCCACGCCCGCAAGAGCGCGATGGACGCGAATACCATTTCATTTCTCATACCGCTTTTCAGCAGCACATTGCGGCGGGCGACTTCTTAGAATGGGCGCAAGTGCACGGCAATCTTTATGGCACCTCGCGTCAGCAGGTCAATAACACCATACAATCAGGCTTAGACGTTCTATTAGCCATCGATGTCCAAGGCGCGACACAACTCCGCGCTGCGGCTCTCAACGCGGTGTTTGTGTTTCTCATCCCGCCTTCATGGGATGCGCTAACAACACGATTACAGGAACGGGGCTCAGAGACTTCAGATATCCAGAGACAACGTCTAGCGGTTGCCCGAGAAGAACTGGCCCGTTATACTGAATACGACTATATCGTACGCAACGATCAACTCGCAACAGCGGTCCAAATCCTGCAAAGTATTTTCACTGCAGAGCACCATCAGGTTAAATGGATGCAGGCCGACTCAATCGATACTTTACTGGCTGCACAATTGAGCGACACAGCACGGCATGAGCCACCAGAAACAAACAATGCTGCACAATAAGCGCATACTTTTGGGCATTGGTAGTGGGCCACTCACATGGTTAGCAGTTGACATCCTACGGGACCTGCAACGTGCCGGGGCTGAGGTGCAAGTCATATTAAGCCAAGGGACTGAATCGTTTGTCCCTGCATTAACGTTTCAAACACTTTCGGGTAAACAGACCATATCTGCCCATGCGCTCTATGGCGAGGTCGTGGGCGGACGCTTTCGTTCACTGGCCGATGTCGTACATGAAACCGATGCCATGCTGGTTTCCCCGCTCACGCCGGCCCTGTTAGCTAAAGCAGCGATAGGGTGTGCGGACGAAGCGTTATTACGCGCGCTGCTCTTGCACCGCGGACCGACGATGCTGGCCTTTCCCGGGCAAGCCCTAGAGTTTCAGCATCAACTGGTGCAACAAAATCTTCAGCAGCTAACCAAGGCCGGCATTTTTCTATATGACAAAGGCATACCCGAAACAGAAACAGCGGCGGATATGACAGAATGGGCTCTGTCCTCTCAAGACGTTGTCGCCGCCATGGCTAACTGTCTGCAAGCGAGCACCGTCATGACAGGTAAAACGCTCATCGTCACAGCCGGCCCGACTCAAGAACCGATTGATCCGGTACGGCACATTTCGAACCGATCCTCCGGCAAAACGGGTTTCGCTCTAGCAGAGGCGGCACAACGGCGCGGTGCCCAAGTCATTCTCATTTCAGGGCCGACCCATCTGCAAGCGCCTCCAGGTGTCGAGTGTATACGCGTACAAACTGCCCTGGAGATGTATCAGGCCGTTATGCAACACTTCGCCCAGGCAGATATTGTCATCAAAACTGCCGCAGTAGCCGACTTTCGTCCCAAACAGACGATCCACGACAAAGTCAAAAAAGATACGGCAGCACTGAATATCGAGCTGGAGCCAAACCCGGACATTCTTGCCGAACTTGGCAAGCAAAAACGCCACCAAATACTCGTTGGATTCGCAGCCGAAACGCAAGACCTCATCCCCAATGCGAAGCAGAAGGTACAAAAGAAAAACCTGGATTTAATTGTGGCCAACGATGTCAGTGATCCGACCATTGGCTTTGCCAGCGAATATAATCGCGTGCATATCCTGGATGCCATGGGTCAAGTTGAAAATCTCCCCAAGATGACCAAAACAGATATGGCCAGACATATTCTTGATCGAGTGCAGACCTTACTCAAACATCGAACTCGAGACACATGAACCACGACGCTTCGCCAAATATCGTAGTCGACGTTCGTAACTATTTAAATTATTTACAACGGCTTGGCATCACCGAGCTTTCTTTACGACCCACTACCAAGCCTCAGGGTTCGACGCTGACAGAGCCAAAGGAGCCGCACGCCAGCATTTCTCAGTTGGCACAGTTGGCTGCATCCGTCCGTGACTGTCAAAGATGTCGCCTACATCAGGGACGCACCCAGGTGGTGTTCGGTACAGGCGACCCTAATGCTGACCTGGTGTTCGTAGGAGAAGCACCGGGACATGATGAAGACCTCCAGGGTGAGCCCTTCGTCGGGGCAGCCGGACAATTATTGACGCGTATTATCGAAGCCATGCAACTGACGCGAGACCAAGTTTACATTCTCAACGTGGTTAAATGCCGACCGCCAAATAATCGCAACCCGAGGCCCGACGAAGTAGCGGCCTGTCGGCCGATCTTACAAGCACAACTTGACTGCCTCCGGCCTCGTGTCATTTGTGCCTTGGGGGCCTTTGCAGCCCAGACGCTCTTACAAACTGATGAAAGAATTTCACGCCTGCGAGGGCATTTTCACAATATGGGCGAAATTCCGGTGATGCCGACTTACCATCCGGCTTATCTTCTGCGAAACCCACAGGGGAAGCGTGCCGTGTGGGAGGATATGCAACAAATCCTGCGCCTCTTAGGCTTGCGGTAATCAAACTAATTCCACCTCTGCGATGACCATAGCCGAGGACATATTTATAAAATTATGAAATCTCGACTATCAAAACCTCAAAGGTATCAGACTACAACAAGATCCCGTTGGCGCTGGTTACGTTGGCTGTTTATCATTGGTGGTTTGCTCATCGTCGTCAGCTTAACAGCAGGGTCGATTATTGCTATAACCACCTACCGTAAGCTTGCAGTCGGACTCCCAAGTATTGCCGAGTTAGAAGATTACCAACCCAGTCTTGTTACGAAGGTATTCGCCCGTGATGGGGAACTGATTGCCGACTTCTTCATTGAACGACGTTTTCTCGTTTCGCTCGACGAAATTCCTCTATATATGCAGCAAGCGACGCTCGCCGTAGAAGATACCCGATTTTATTCCCACCGTGGGTTTGATCCGATCGGTGTTCTACGGGCAATACGAGTCAATTTTCGTGCCGGTAAAATAAAAGAAGGCGCCAGCACGATTACCCAGCAAGTCGCTCGTACCTTATTTCTGACCCCGGAGCGCACCTTTACCCGTAAACTCCGAGAAATCATACTCGCGCGTCGGATTGAACAGCGTTTTAGTAAAGATCAGATTCTTGAGATGTACCTGAATCAGATCTTTTACGGACACAATGCATACGGTGTGGAGGCTGCCGCTCAAAACTACTTTGGCAAATCAGTACAAAAGCTGGATTTAGGTGAAGCTGCCCTCATTGCCGGCCTATCGAGTGCACCCAATCGCTACTCACCGCTAAACAATCTAGAGCTAAGCCTGCAGCGACGCCAACACGTGCTACGCCGGATGGTAGACGCTGGCTACCTGACACCCGAACGAGCCGAAGCGATACAACAACAATCCGTACACCTGAATCCCCACAAGCAGCAAATTAATAAAGCCCCTTATTTCGTGGAATATGTGCGACGCCATCTTGAAGAGCAATATGGCGCCACAGCACTTTATCGTGGTGGCTTCAATGTCTACACAA
>JAPULM010000373.1 GCA_027294925.1 bacterium | reverse complement strand
CTGTCGGTGTGAATATTGTCGGCCAAGCCCAGCGTTTCGACCAGCGCTGAACGATGGGGAACCGGGGTCGGGGTAAGATTTCCACTGGGTCCAGAATGGAGAGCGTTAAAATCTGGGGGGAGGTACGCAATTTGCGAGGGCGACCTGAACACCACCAGGTATTCCTTCCGCGTAATCGCGTAGGCATGTTCCGGCCGCTGCCCCAGGGCAATCGCATCAACTTTTTTCAACAATAACAATGGGATATTGCGTTGACCCTGGGCAAAGTTGTCTGTTTTGGCGTCATCCGGAATCCGCTTAGCCGCATGGATAAAGGGAAATCCTGATGCGATTGCCCTGCCGATGCCCCTGAAGGCCTTGACATTTATTGCTTTCGAGGGATGTATTTCGCAAGCGAAGAGTCGACGTTGTCGGGGCCATTCTATTCGTTGGGCGAGGCTTTTGCCAAGGGCGACATTTTTTACGAGTGGTGCAAAACAATATTTACCGATCTTGTCACGGAGGGCGCACTCGAAAAATTGGAAGATGAAGAAGGTGAACCAGAGAGCGAGTGGCTCATAGAGGAAATTACCGAACTGATCATGGACAAGGGGGAGGTCGCCTACAGCCTAATGCGCCTTTCCGAGGCGTTGGGAAAAATACCTATTCAGCTACCCATGCCTTGGGTCTCATGCGTTCGGACCAATGTGCCCAGGAGGTCCATAAGGTGTCGCGCCGCCTGTGGCAGATAGCGTTGAGGATTCCAAACCAGTCCCACTTCACGGAACAGGCGGGGCTCTAAACCCTCAACCATGACCGGCCCATCAACACGCGTATGTTGGGTAATGAGACGCGGCATCAAGGTTATGCCTACACCTGCCGTGACCAAACCGAGAATCGTTTCCCGGTCATCACTCTCAAACGCCACCTGCGGCTTGAAACCAACCTGATGGCAGGCCACGATGAACTGGTCGCGGCCACCCCCGCCTTTTGGGTAAAGAATAAACCGTTCATGCGCCAGTTCAGCCAGCGTTATTGACTGCCGCCTGGCCAGGTGATGATTTTGGGGCACCAGCAAGACGAATTCATCACGCATCAGTGACATGCTCTGTAAATGGGTATCATCCACGGGCAACCCTAAAATGCCAAAATCGACGCTCCCTTGCTGGACCGCGACGAGCCCCTGTGCCTGCAAAGTTTCCATCAGGTGGAGTTCAACATCCGGGTACTGTTGCTGAAACGTCGCAATGGCCGGAGGGAGTAGATAGGCGGCGACCGACGGCAATGACGCAAACCGACAATGCCCCCTCGTTCCGCCCGCCAACTCAGCCATCGCCACGCGAGCATTTTCTACCTGAGCCAATATGCATTTGGCATGCCCTAGAAACACCTGCCCGGCATCGGTAAGACGTACCACGCGGCTTGACCGATCGAACAGCACCACGCCACACGCCTCTTCAAGCGCCTTGATCTGATGGCTAATGGCGGATTGGGTTAGGCGGAGACGACTGGCCGCAGTGGTAAAACTGCCGTGATCCGCTACCGTCGTGAAAGCCTGTAATTGACGCAGTTCCATCCGCCCACCGATTTAAAAGTAAAATTTTTAATGAAGCTATTAAAACAATTAATTTTTCTAATGGCAAGGGTTTACTCTATACTGGGGCAATCCAACTCAGTCCGCGGTACAGCACCCTTGGAAAGTCGTTTGTCAGTGATCTGAAACGTCTTTCTTCTCCTTATGTAAGGAATAGTCGTGTGAGCGCTGTGCGAGAGGGTAGCCCAGCGACCTCTGTAGATACAGCCGTGCGTGCGGCGTGGCAGGTTGTCGGCGTCCGCGAGGATACGGTCGTCCCCTATTTCGCCAATGCCTTCGACACGCGTCGCCTCTCGGTGGGTAAAGTCCGTCCGGATGTTTGGGCCTGGTTTCCCGCCGTGGACGATGGTGGCTTGTTTCCGGTTCCCCTGACGGTCTCAAAGATTGGCGTTCCGACGCGTGATCCCCACCGATATGCGCAATCCTTTCGTCGTATGGTCCAGAAGTACCGTCGCACGTATACCTATGTTGAAGTGGAAGTGCGCGACACCGGAACCGACGAACACCTCTTTCTCTACTGGTTCGATCCGTCTCTCGAAGTATGTTGGACCCAGTACGGTCTGCATCAGACCGTACGCACCATGATCCTCTACCGCCGTGCAGGAGACGGAACCCCCGATGACAAAGACCTCTGGCGATTTCGTGCTCGCCTTAGTAAGACGGTCACCGAGCACACCCAACATGAATTCACCTCGGTGTCGTGGCGCTTTGGTGGGGCAACCGATACGATGGATATCGAATCGGCAAGGCAACTCCAAGCAGGCGCTACCTTAGTCGAGCGTTACCCTTTTTGTCTGCAAGACGATCCGTTGATTGGCGAACCTGTTTGGTCCAATGGCTATGCATGGCTGCCTGTAACTTACGGCATGGATGTCGCCTGGGAGCGTCCGCATCGGCAAGCGGTGACGTTTCTGCAAAAAATCGGAGCACAGCGATGGCCAGCCTTGCTTGCATGTGTGCAGGATCAATACCTCGAAGACCTCGTGCGCTTAGAGCATTTGGACCCCGACTTGAAGGAAGCTATTCAGGGACTCCACCAAGCTCAGTATTTCGATGGGAAAGAATCCATTGACCAATTTTTGATGGGGATGGACCCGGAGTTACTTGACGCGAGTGAGCATGAACGTCTGTTCCAACTGCATGTGCCAATGGAACACGATTCGTATGTACAGATTTTTATCAAAGAGACGCTCGATGTCCAGCAAGGCCATGTTATTAGCGTCTATCGGACGCGTGAAGACGCCGAGGCAGATCAGCGTCCCTATGTCACCTTTCCTACCGTTGGCAATTGGCTACGGCGGATTGAACACGAGATCAAGATGGGATTGAACGGAGCCTGGCTCAATGACGAACATTGCCAACAAGGTTCCGACGTTTCGCTCACCGCCCCCGTTGAGACGGTTGAACATCCTCGGACATGCGTGATGCCGTGGCCAAGTCGGCACGTGGTCTTTGAGCGTGTCTCTCACATGATCCCATCCTGTCAGATTCGCTGGGTGAGACCAAACCTGATCAACGGTTTTATCGTGAACTTAGTCGTGAGTTCGTCACAAGTAAAGAAGGTGAATTCCAGACTACTCGGACAGCGATTACCCTTCGCTCTCGCACCGAGTGAGTATGCCAACGCTCTTCCTGATGTCAGTGCCAAACAAGCCTACTTACGGCAAGTTAAGGACACCAACGAAGGGGCGTATATTCGTTATGAATGGACTGAAGGATTCGCCGAGTATGTGCTTTTTGTCAAACCCGTGCCGCTTCCAAATGGGCGCCATCTCCATGGCATGTACACGCACGATCGACAAGAGGTGTGCCCTCTGTTTCAGTTTCCCACCATCGGATCGAAACGACCCGACATCAAAACCAAACAGCCGCCTTATACGCTCACCCTGGAGAAATTGCGGTCGTTTGCTCCTGGGGAAGCGACACGCTTTATCAAGCCGCTTGAACGCACGTACGATGCTCGGTTTCTACCACTACCAGGGGCAGCTTGGAATGTGCTAAGCAACTTTGAAGGTATGATCATCGCAGCCGTCCGACCCTATGCCCATGAGTGGCGCAAATCCATCTATCAAATTGGCACGATAGGCTTGATCGAACACTCGCCAAGGCACTGGCCAACGGTCATGGGTATCCTTGAGGGCAAGACCGTTTTATCAATCGGAACGAGTGCTGATATCGATGAGATTATTCAGCAGGAGAGCACAACGCCCCAGCCAACATTGGGAACGCGGCTGTACAGCTCTTGTTACTCGGGTCCCTGCTCCTTTGTCTTCGCTGAGGACGAGGGTTTCATCTTTTGCTTTGTGGACGACGACGAGACGCTCGTCGCTCCTGTTCCGGATCGTTATCTCTCACTGGTTGACTGGATCGGCACGGGTCATGCGGTATTGACGCCAACCCAGGTTCAAGCTCGTGAAATTCTAAGACGCCGGAAACTCAGTAAGGAAGAGAAGGTTGGCCTTCCAGACGTGGAAATATTGGGGACTGTCTCTCACCGTGGTTCTCAAAAAGCAATGTCTCAACAGTTTGCACAGGCAATTGCCGAGCATATCGAGGGATGTGCTGCCAGCGAGGTGAACACCTCCTAACCAATGCTCCAGGAATCCTATCTGGGGCTCCAGGCGTTAGCGCCGGAAAAAGTGCGGTTAGCCGGTTGACGGTGGACTCATGCCTAGATATGAGAGAGGAGCGATCTCTCCCGAGAAAAGCTATTTTCGGGAGAGACTATGTCTACATGGTACCATTTTTAAATGAGTTGTGGGCGATATAGGCCAACCGTTAGAGCCTATTTTCGGGAAAGTTACTGGCTCACTGCCGTCACATGATGGCGCGGACCATCCCGATAAGTGAAAGTCTGATGGCAGTGATTTCCTCCTTATAAGTGACTGAAATATGATGCGTACAGCCTTACCGTACATTTAGGGGCGTTAACGCCTGCGACTCCAAAGAGGAATCATGATGTCGGAAGCGAGTGATGTCGTCATTGTGGGTGGAGGGGCAGCCGGTTGTGCTACGGCCTATTATCTGGCCCATGCCGGTGTCAACGTGACGTTGGTTGAGCGTGAGGGAGTAGGCTCGCAGGCATCCGGCTATTCAGCTGGCGGGGTCAATCCGTTACACGGATTCCTTCCGGTTCTACGCCCGCTTGCGCTGGCCTCGTTTCGGTTGCACCTGACGTTATGGGAGGTACTCCAGAGTGTCACCGGGCGGGACTGCCACCATCGGATCATTTCGATGATTAGGATGGCCGATGATGAAACTGATGGATC
>JAPULM010000372.1 GCA_027294925.1 bacterium | reverse complement strand
AGACGTAGCCCCACCGCCGGGCCATCCGCCGGCGGGTAGCATCACCACAGAGGATGAGGGTGATTTAGCCACCGTCTTTGCCCAATGGTTCAAAGGCATTTAAGACGCGTAGAGGAAAACCGACCATCATCATTTCTGCTTAATTATTTGTGACATTGAACCGATGAATTGCTATATAGCACGGGTTTACCATCTATCGTAGCAAAATGGATGCGAGCCTGAGACGACCAACCTTCATCCGTTCGTATCCCCAGCGTAGAAGTGGAATTTGTTCACTCGCACGCGCTGTAGAGTAAAAACGCGATCGATAAGTCGCGTGGTTGAGGAATCCAAGTATGACTCTGGTGTGTTCACAATGTCAGTATCGCTCCAAACAAATAAAGCTCGCCGAATGTCCGAAATGCGGTGAAGAACTCGAAGCGGAAAACAACTTCCAGCCTGTGCAACGCCCTCTAAAAGTGCACCGCTATATGGAACCGCGCAAACAGAAGAAACGTCAACGACGGCAGCCATATCTTGATCTACTCTGAGACTGTTGTCTCCCATGTCAGCTTCAGGTAAAACCTCATACGCTCATAATTTGAAGGACAGGGCCCTCTCATCTCTCCTGACAGATTTAGGAGGGATTCCAGGCTTTTCCACAGAATCCGAATCTCAGGTGTTACGTTACCCGGTTGTGGTGCAAGTCCTGAGTGGAGAAGGGGTGATCGTCGACCTGCCGGTGCGTTAATCGCCCTTAATGGTCTTACAACACCGGAACCCGAGATGATAATTATGATGGCTATGCCCATCCATCACACGGCTGCCATGCCAAAACGGCGCCCGCCAGCGGCACCAGTCTTGGTGAGCTTTATAGGTATCAAAGATAAACCAACTTCCCTTCATCTCGGTATAGCCCAGATCGGTGCTACCACGACTCGACATTTGCTGTTTATTGAGCGGTAGATTCATATGTTCAGCGGCGTTGCCGTGTAAGTCATAAACCCCCAGTGAGCTACGGCAGGCCGGAAAGTGTCCGGCTGGAAACGTATTGGAACCGCATTTTGCCCAGTCGCCGCCAGTGCAAGCACGGCTTTTGTGACTCGAGGCCGCGCAAACGCCGCGCTGATAGGAGGGGCCGTAACTCCAGGCTTTATCGGCACGATGGGCTGCATTATGGGCATAACGCATCCGTTTAACCGCCGCCCCGGATTTGACGCCATGGGCAAGGTCAAAACGGTAATCGGCTGCTTCGAGGCTACCGGCACAAGCGCCTTCCCATTCATGCGCATCGCAGAGGCGCTTACCCATAATGGTGCAGATTTGCGCCGCTTCACGGGTGCGTACCCAGACCACCGGATAGGCGCAAGGGATATTGGGGAACTCAAACTGATCGATGCAAACGTCGGCCTCTTGTGCTTGCTCAGTAGCCGTATGATAAAGTGGGGCCATATATTTCGCCCCGCATATTTTCTCAAATTCGGCACTTTCATAGCTGATTGATACGTTATCGAGCTTGTCCTGACACGCCTGTGGCGTAGCCGGGTGTTCGGTGATCGCCGGGTTGCCCTGTCCGATGTACCGCCCTTCTGCAAACAGCGCACGTAACGCGACCATTTGTGCTTCCGACAATGCATGGATGCGCTGTAGTTGCTCGAACAGTACTTCATTTTGTGCCTTGAGCGATTGCGCAGCAACAGTAGACGTACAAATACTGACCAGGCACAACAGGATAACGATATAACGTAACAACCGTCTGCTTCCACTCATGGTGTTGCCTTTCGATACTCACGTCGCATAAGGTAGAAGAAATCTCGGTTATCCGCATAGCCAACAAAGCGTGGTATGTATTGCGCCCCCTCTGATTTGTCCAGGACGCTCATGCCTTGTATAAGATGCTGGATGACAACCTTGTCGCCCTGTCGTCGATAGACTGCCAGGTACGTGTGTTCAAGTGCATTCATATCCAAATGCATCGCATAACGGCAACCATAAGCCTGAAAAACACGCGCCATGGCGGATGGTGTTGCACTCGAGAAATAGCCGTAGATGAGAAACCGCCCAGCTCGACTCTCTTGCACACAAATACCGGCACGCAAGGTGCGGAGTTTCTTAGCCACCGAGCCCGACCAATTTCCATCTCCCCATTGGCTGACCAGCGGACCCGGAACAGGTTTCTGCGTCTCGCTGTCAAACTCGACGATGGCAACGCCATTCTGGCGTGCATGCTGAATCTTTGCCAGGTATTGATTATCACGCTCAGTCCAAGTCTTCATGCGCACCGAACCATCGTGGCGCACAAAGATTGTCGCCAAACCCGGTTGTAGTTTGCTGAACACCACGCCATGTTCGATGAACCCGTAATGGCTGCCATGATTGTTGAGCGCCAGATCACCATATCTAAACGCCCCATGGGTGCGTTTAAACCCTGCGGTGAAGGTCGCAACCGTCCTGGATACATATTGCGGGTTAATAATGCCAGTCGCTACAAGCGGCGCAAGGTTACCAATACCATCGGGACCTGGCAGTGCTTTATTCAACCCCTTATGATGACGCACACGAGCAGACCAACCGACGCGCGGATGCTCAGTTCCCAAGGCAAAACCCAGGTCGAATTGCCCGAGATCGAAAGCGACGAGATACACCAACGCGGTAGCCTCGACCTTATCCAGGCGCTTGGCCACCGTTGTGTGGTGTTGAAAGATTTGCGGCGCAATAACATTCGGCTGCAGGGTGCTGATATAGACGCCCGGATTATCCTGAGCAGCGTACCAACGGCCCAGGACAATGCCATGCTTCGCTGACTGCTGGGTATGAATACCAAGTTTCGCCGCTACAACCGCACGATCGGCGAACTTGGGGTCGAGCAAAGCAGGCCGGGGCCTGTGGGCTATCTTTTTGTGATAGAGCTCTTTTGTAGCAGGCGTTATCACTGCCTTATCCAGGTAAGCATCCTTGAAAAAGACATCGCGCACCAAACCAACCAGCTTCTCACCTCCCCAGATCTTATCGCGGAGAAAATCTGTGGTGCTTTCCAAGCTGGTTCGATGCCCTTTCACCCGATTACGGAGGTAGAGTTTAGCATGGCAAAGTGGGGCATAGGGAAGACGTAACTGCTCGGCAGCAGCGAGACGGTGACGGGGCGTACTCGCCCAGAGCTCACACACCGAGGTCCGTTTTCCCTCGGCAATAACGAGACCTTGAGGGTATTTGGCGTCCAGCACAAGACGCCGCCGGTAGGGATCGCCATTCTCTAGATGATAGTCGCTCGTATGCCCGCCGCGCCAGTTGAGCCGTAACAGGTACCAGCTATTTGTCGTCGGGTTCAGATTGATCAGCGTGGCGCGCCCCTTTTTGCCATCTGTTGCCTTGATGTCAATCGATTGTAGCCGTCGCCACTGCTGCAGTTGAATTACTGTTTTGGGAACCTGAGCAGCATAATCGTCAGCATGAGGCCTGGGCAGAGCGGCTACCTGCGCAGAGAGATTTCCAGTAAATGTCCACGGAGCGCCGACAAACAGCACGACAATCCCTAGGAGCAGACCAAGCCCGATGCGTAATAGGCTAAGCAATGGCAACAAGACGTATTCTCCCATATTTAAGATAAATCTATAGGGCTTGGGCGACCGTAAGCATGGCTGAGTCCCGTTGCCAGCACGGATCGCGTGCATCTTTCGTTTACACGGTCACCATGAAGGTAAATACGACACATGCCATAACAATATGGCTGACCCGGTCTCTAAGGACAAAGACGACAGGATCATCATGCATCCCGCCACGTAGAGCACTCAACCACATGTGGCTAATCCAATAGAATAAGAAGGCGCACAACAGCCAGCTGAGCTTGTATCGATGGTTTAGCATCTCGGGATCAGCATGATATAGAGCAAGAGCGAAGGCGAGCACCGCCACATAGCCACATCCCCCTCCCAGGATGGCAAGAAGTTTACCGTCGTGTATCCGGTAACTTCTCGCTTTTGCCTGCTTGCCGCCCACTTTGCGCATGCTTACCAGTTCGGCATAGCGCTTGATCAGCGCGAGACTTAAGAACAGAAGCGTCGCGGTCCCCAACATCCAGAATGGCAGCCACGTGGCAACCGCCGCACAACCCGCAATGAGACGTGCGGTGTACAGCCCTGCTAAAACCACAACATCCAGAAATACAATCTTTTTGAAGTAAAACGAATACCCCAGGGTTAAAGCGTAGTAGACCGCCAGGATGCGAAGAAACGCCGGTGGTAAAAACAGACAGACAATGCAGCTCAGCCCAAGCAAGATTGGCATGAGTATCAAGCCCGAAATCAGTGGTAAGTCGCCGGCTGCAAACGGCCGACGCCGCTTACGGGGATGCTGGCGGTCGTCGTGCAGATCAAGCAGATCATTCAAAAGATAGACGCTGGAGGCGCACAACCCAAAAGCTAGGCAAGCAAGGCTGGCCTGACCGAACAAGGCAAGCATATGGCCCTGCTGGACAGCCAACAACGGAACAAACAGGAGCAGGTTTTTGAACCACTGATGCAAACGTAACGCTCGCCCATAAGACCTCAAGCTATCGGTACGGTCCTCATAGACCTGTGCAACATTCGCCACTCGGGCGACGGCGACCAGTAGACGCCAACCGGCATTGACAACAATAGCCTGACGCGCCATCGACCACACGGCAAGATCAGCTCGGCTATTGCCGGCATAATCGAATCCTTGTTGGCCAAACTCGTTGACCAGACGATCTCGCTTAGCTGCCCCTGATAGGTTGGTAATTCCATCGCTAGACAAGACAGTATCAAAGAGTTGCAGATGATCTGCCACACGACGAGCCAGCCGCTCGTCTGCCGCCGTCGCCAAAACCAGCCGCCGGCCCCGAGCGCGTTGCGTTTTGAGAGTCTTAAGCAGTTCGCCATGATAAGGCAAGGTGCTGACATCAAGGCTCACCCGCTGGGCGATTTGCCGTTTGAGACAGGCTTTCCCCTTGCATAGCCAGAGTATAACCGCAACAATATATAATGGGTTTCGCTTCAGTAAAGCGAGAAGCGATTCGATCAAAAGATCAGTTTTGACTAACGTCCCGTCAAGATCAACGACGAGTGGATGCGATGACATCGTCTGACCTGACCGACGGGATTTGTGCAGAGATCGCCTCTGCTCTCTTGCCAATGGGCACGGCTCTGGTGGAACCACAGTCCTCTACACTCCTCGACCACACATTGATTCATTGATTGGAACACAGTTGGGTCTCAAGCGCCATAGACGACGCTGAGCACCCTATGTCTAACGACAGAGCTTCAGAACAATACATGCCATGTATACGCTCATGCTGGACGACCGTTGAGGCAAGAAATATGCCAAAGCATATTGACTTGCCTAACAGAACCAGACATGACATCAACTGACATCTTACGCAACAATGAAAATGCAGGAATGAAATAGAGATAAGAGCGTGTGATCGAGCAAAATGGTACGAGGCAAGAACTTTAGAAGTACGAAGGATAACAGCAAGACAATCAGGTCACGGATGACCCCCGAATTAGGGCAGACATGGCTTACATCAAGATAGTCAATGCCACCTCATAGCGGTCAGCAGGCTGCGCCGCATGATGCCACGCAGCCGCTTCACGACGCCCTACCCGATCAACATTAAAAAGGTTTCATCGTGGCAAAATAGACCGCCAGTAGTCCCAGGAAGATGACGATATACCACATGCCACGTCCGGTGCCCGGCTTACGATTGACAACGACCACCAGGCCGCCCAAGAGCAACCAAACGACCACTTTGCCGATAATCCATCCTGGCCATGGCCAATGAATCTCAAGACGGGCAAGCATGCCAAAACCACCCAGAAGCACCAGGAAAAGGCCGACGCCATGCGTGATGCCGGCGGCTTTACGCCAGGCGTTTTGATCTTTTGAACCACCGTTAATGGCATGGTTGATCTGTCCGCCTAAAGACAGAAAGATCATGATAATTCCGACGATATGAAGCAGCTTATAGACAGAAGAGGCAATCATCGTATCTCCCGGTTCAAGATAAGCAAACAGCCCAGTGTGATGTCGGGTACCTCTGAAATCAACCGACACTACCCCGCCAAACTGGTGGGATAATTGTGGGACGCCGTACTCGCGATGAGCATCCGACCTGCATCAACCTAAGAGACGCTATCCCCAGATCGCCTCACCACCGACAGCCGTGACGGTGATATGACCCATCGTGGTGTCCGCTTTAGCACCGTGCCAGTGCCGCTCGCCAGCCTTGATGTGCACGACGTCACCCACGGTAATTCCATGCTCCTCACTCTCGGTCGCCACTATGCCGGAGCCGGCAGTCACGATCAGGATCTGGTCGCAGGTATGCTTATGCCAGCCGGTCGTGGAACCCATACTAAAGTTCACCACGCTACAGCGATAGTTCTCTGAGTCGCCGTCGGGAATAATAGGCTGCCGCGAGCGAGTGACCGAGCCGCCGGTCCAGCCGGCGATCGGGGTGGCTTCGCCCAGGGGGATTTCTTCCACTGCGTCGATTTTTACCACGCGCATCGTAGTTCTCCCTTCCGAGTTGTTCTTGTCTACACTATGCTATAGGTGATGCTTCATAGGTCATGTGTTGCTCACTTTATCACATTGCCGGCTGCGGATGAAGAGATATCGCGATGGCGGTCGTGTTTCAGATCTGTACTTGGACATTCAAAGCGTTAACCCAAACTCATAGCTTTTGACGAATAACCCGATGACGAATAACCCGATGACGATGTCATGCATCTGAATTGACTTAGAAAAGCAGATTGTCATACGGGCCAAACGCTTGATCTCCGTGCGTAACGTCAGATGTTGCCGCTCGATCTTCTGCGTGTTGCGCTTGCCCGGTTGGTGTTCATTGGGGTCGAGGTGACGTGCATACGCGCCCTAATAATCCGTGTAATAGTAATTCGCGTGATGCCAAACGGTTCCAGCAGCGTTTTAAATTCACAAATACCTTTTCCTTACGATGACCAAAGACGTACGCCAACACCTTGCCACTGCACTCGATACTGGTGCGGACTTTTCGGTCGCACCCCGTCGGCTAGCCCTTCAGCTTGGTTTAGAGCGGGCGACCCTCCCTGAGACGCACGTGGTGGGTGTAGAACAAGGAGGGGTGCGAGCCCGTTTAGGACAACTGCCGCTACGCCTGATGAGCAGAGCATTGACGATGCGGTGCCTATTTGTGGACGCGGCACGTGCTCCGTATGGCCAGATGTTGCTGCCGTATCAACCGGTGACGGTTTTTCAAAAGCGAACAGACAGCCCACCGGAAGCATTAAACGAAGCCAGATTATTCAGAAGCTATTTCATCTGTTTGTAGCAGATTTTCCCCTACCTGTTCTGCAATCAGACACTCAGAAATGAGGTTCACAGAAATGCAGACGAGACCCTACTGAAACAACGGGCTAGAATGCTCAAATCGGGGAGACTGACGCAACCTGACTCACAAAGAAACGAGCGAAATCAATGCAATTCGATCCCGTTTTGAACTATTTTGACTCGCATGGCTTGCGCCTGCATTATCTCGAATGGGGTGCGCCAGCTATATTCCTGCACCAGGTAGCCACCCAGCGAAGGGCTGATCATGGGGCCGAGTGACCCGGCCAACAGCAGCAGCCCGAGAACCAGACCATGTTGCCCCATGGGAAAGGATTCATCAAGGATCACCATGCGCAGCATGTCGAGTTAGAATTGCTGCGATCGCTATATTCAGCCTATGTCCTAAATGCGACAGATATGCTAAAGTATTTAAAATACCTAACCTAACCCCAGCGTCTCAATTACTAAATATATCATACATGCGAGAGGAGCCGTGGATGGAAAATGAAACGTTTTTGCAAGAGCAACAAGCCC
>JAPULM010000371.1 GCA_027294925.1 bacterium | reverse complement strand
CGGCTGCCCGTGTCAGCTCAATGCGCTACCGATACATGGCAATTGCCAATATGTGTTATTTACCCGGATTAACCCGGGGCATTACGGGGACACCAATCTCGACGGAACGGCTTTCGTCCTGTTTGGCAGCTTTCCCGGCGCCGTTCATCAGGGCAATGGAAGTCAGCAGTTGGTTGTCGACGAAGCAGCCAACGACGCGCAGCGTGAGGCCATTCGGCGCATTGCCTACAACGAAGATACGGACGACCTCAAGTGCCACTATGCAATCTATAATGCCATGTCATCAACCGTGATGGATCCGATCTTTGCACCGATTGAACTGCAGGCAGATATTGAGACCCGAACCGCTACCGGGCGTGTTGCCGGCTTGATTGAGTCGAGCGCCGGACCCATCAAGAATCCGATCAGCGGAGAGGAACATCGGGCGCAAATTGTCCTGCCAAATGGCTTTGAGTACACGGTGGCGGAGATGGGCAGCGGCACCAGCACTACGCAAGCGCCTATCCCGCTGCAGTTTACCGATACCTACGCGCAGTTCAATGAACTGCATCTTAATCAGGATGGCGTCATTCGCTAAGGGTCAGGGCATCAATTTTCTTCCTCTCGCTGGCTCGGGATAGGGTTGGGGTGAGGGGCAGAGTTGGTGCGTCATCTCATTTACCAATAATCTACATAAGGAGACACGGCAATGTACTTGATCCGTAATACATTTCGGGCGCAACGCGGCCAAGCCCCGGTGTTGATTGAACTCTTTAAAGGCATCAATCAGGCGCTAATCTCGCAGGGCGGTTTTTCGAACGGGAAAATTTATGCCGATATGACGGGCTCGATGGACACCATCGTCTGGCAAATTGAGGCCGAAAGTCTCGACCAGTTCTACCAAGTCGAGCGTGGTTTGTTTGTCAATCCGGACGCCGCGACTCAAGGCATGATCGATACGTTGAATAACAACGCCGTGGAGGGCCGGCGCGATATTTTCGAGGTGATCTTGTAGACCTTGTGGTTGCGTGATCCGCGCTCGTGCCTACCTTAAAAAAGCGGAGATCGAGTTGCGCTCTTGGGATGCCTTGCCCCATTCCCCTTTAAAGCCCATGGGTCCGTTAAGTGCTGAGTTTATGGCGCTGGGCATCACCGATGTGCAGGGGGCGGGGCGCTACCTGCAAACCCTGCCATACGGCAGGACGGCGGAGCGAGCGGATTTTCGTGCCGTGCTCCGCCAAGGTAGGGGGACCTGTAGCACCAAACATGCGCTCCTCGCAGCCCTTGCCGATGAGCAACGACTGCCGCTTGACCTGACCTTAGGCATCTATGAGATGGATGAGCGTAACACGCCGGGGGTCGGCGTTGTCCTTGCACGTTATCACCTGCCGTTTATCCCTGAAGCCCATTGCTACTTGACCAATGCTGATAGCCGTATTGACGTCACGCGTTGCGGGGCCGAGGCGGCCGAGTCCATCGCTCGGTTCCTACATGAGGAGACGATCGTCCCCGAGCAGATTGGCGACTATAAAGTCGCCATGCATCGTCAATTCATGCAGGACTGGGTCAATCATCATCCAGACAAGGTTCAGGGGCTAGGTTTTGAAGCGCTGTGGCAGGTGCGGGAAGCTTGCATCGCTGCCTTGGCGCAGTGAGTGGCGCCCTGAGACCTTGTTAGAATGCCCATATGACGTGAAACATGCATTCGTTTGAGCCATCAAATCAGCACTACGCCAGCCGTTAAGTTCCTGGACCTATAGACATATTTTTAATGCCCGCGCTAAAATTCTGCCACGTTTTTGTCCCCTCACACTCATTTTTCAGGTAATCACCAGGGAATCTCCCAGGAACACTACAAGTTTCTCCACTCCTCTATGTGATACGCTTGCCGCGAGGGGATGTTTACTGCGACCGTGATAGGGCAAATTTACACCTTTTGTCAGTTCAATGGCTCGAAGAAATCGTCACCTCGCTATATTCAATGATTTTCTGAAAGGCTGGATCACAGTGAGCAAAGTCAACGAGATCTACCTTGAACGACAATGGTGACTCCTCGAAGAGAAATTCTACGTCGGACAATGTCTCAGCCTGAAGGTCGGGCCTCAAGGCTCTATAGCAAATATCAAGATCTGAGAGCTGACGATGCTGCCCAGTGACGCGTGAACCAAAGAAGGAAAATTTGAACACTGACTCAAAGGGAGTTAGGATCGACAAGATAGTCGATAGCTCCTCAGGTGTCAGTCCCTTAATTCTCACCGCGCTCCTCCAGTCTTGAGATCAGCTGATGGACATACTCAGGAAGCCTCATAGCGGTCTTGTAAACAGCCTCAGCATCGGACTCGGAATATATGTGAGCTGCCAGATTTCGTTTATCAACGAAATCCAACCAGACCGGGACCTCTGAAACAAGTCCCTCTACCCCGGCATCCCGAACAATCGGCTTTGGACTAGAGCTCACTTCCGGGCGGCCCAACGCCAAGATATGCCGCCGCATCATTTTCCAAGCCAGTTCAACTGTGTATTCGAACCGTTGGATTGTACCATCGCGCTCTAACGTAGATGGCTCGCTTACAGCGAGAGCCTCTTCTAAAGTAGACAGGGCGTTTTTCAAAGGCGTTATGTCAAAAGTGGGCATGGGTGATTCCTGCCAAAACGCCCGACCCCGCGGGGGTCAGGTGTTTTACAAATCTTGCGAAGAAGGCGGGGTACTACATCATGCCGCCGTTGATGCATCAAGCAGCAATGTCGTACGCTAGGTGCAGTTTAGTATCATTAGGCACTTATTTCAAAAACCCCCATGTCCAGTACATCTATAAGCATGATGATCAATTTTGATTGTGAACGATGTGCCGTGCGTGCAATGCGAATACTGTGGTGAACAGTATTTTGAATGCGAATGTCCTGAAAAGGATTGAGGAAAAGTTTCATGATATACATGTGCATGGGAAGCGAGCGAAAAAGAGGATTCAGGTTCCCATAGAGCAATTCACCGATTTCCAAGCGAGAGATGAAGTCATGCAGAAGGAGATGGCATCGCTCAGGGTAACGCGCGTGTCGCCTTTCCTTCCCTTCCCGACTCAATCTTCAGCCCCTCTCTGTTTAATAGCGGTAGTACATCTCCTGAATGGCTTGTTGTTCTTGGGTTATCGTCAGAGCCAGCATCAACAAGATACGCGCCTTTTGCGGCAGAAGATCATCCGCTACGATGAAGCCGGCTGCCGCCTTGCGGGGGGTGATGATGACACGCCCCCTGGTGGCGCGAGACGCCAGGACAACCGGGATGCCTTGTTGTGCGACGTCTTTGCCGACGGCAAGGAAATCCGGTGGAAAGCTACCGCTGCCAAAGCCGACCAGCACCAATCCATCCGCCCCACCCTGATGGGCAGCGTGTATCAAGGCACCGTCGGCGCCACCGTAGGCATAGACGATTTCCACCCGCGGTAATGCGGCTGTCTGGCCGACGTCAAAAGGGGTCTGGGTGGTGTGGGCGCGGGTGACCTGACGATAGAAAATCACCTCGCCATTCGAATCGACGTACCCGAGGAGGCCGAATTCACGGCTGTTAAAAGTGTCGACCCTTAAGGTGTTGCTCTTGGTGACGTCGCGTGCGGATTGAATTTCGTTGTTGAGGACACTCAGCACGCCACGCCCAGCCGCAGTGGGACAAGACGCCAAGCGGATGGCGTCAAGCAGATTGAGATCGGCATCTGTGCCCACCGCACTGGGCGGGCGCATGGCGCCGGTGATGGCTACCGGACGCTCCGATTTGACGGTGAGGTGCAAGAAGTAGGAAGTCTCCTCAAGGGTTGCCGTGCCATGCGTGACCACCACACCGGCCAATGACGCATCGTTCTGAAACAGCTGGTTGATACGTTGTGCAAGTTGCAGCCACTCGGGTGGACCCACCGACGTACTGCCGACTTTGATGAGGTTTTCACTGTGCAGATTGGCGATCTCCTGGGTTTCGGGAATACGCTCAAGCATTTCTTCAATGTCGAGCTTGTCGCCGATTTCAGAGTACAGTAGATAGTCTAGTCGGTGTGGGCCAAGGCCTGAAATGCTGCCGCCGGTGGCGACGATGTGCACCTTGGGATGTTCAGGCATGATAATCTCTCCTCATACGAAGATAGGTAACAACTTGTCTGAGAATGACCTTGGCAGACCCTTCTCTCCGCTGGAAGAAGGTTGGGAGGGGGATTTACCGACAGCCTCTAGCTGCGTTCAACAAATTCGACAATATTGCCATCGGGGTCTTTGACCATAGCGATGGTGGTGCCCGGTGCTATTTCTGTTTTGCCTCTGGTGAATTCGACCTTTTGCGCTTCTAAGTGTTGGCAAATTGCATCTAGATTGGTGACGACAAAGGTTAGATAACGAAAGCCGAGTTGTTGGTCAATGCCAATGGGGCCGGCTCCCGGCCGGGTGGTGGGATCGATGAGTTTGACATCGCTGTTGCCAAAACGCATACGATGCATGGTGCCCGTCGATGCCTGGCGTTCTTCGGTTTTGGTCAGGCCGAGTAGGGTTTGATAAAAGTGTAGACTCGCCTGAATATCGCCGACAATTATGCCGAGATCAATGGCGTCTTTGGCCGCTTGCATCATAGGTTTCATTTCCTTTTCATTAGGGCGCGATGAGATTTTCCGCAATCGCTTTTGATCGTAGATCGCCTTCCTGAACAAGGTGAGACCTGATGAGCTCTATTGCACCTTGTACCAGGTCAGGCTCAAGCTGTTGGGCCGCCTGATGATGTTCGGCTTCCTCGAGTAAGGTTTTACCTCGCTGTTGTATTTGCTCTAACGACCAATTGATCTGCTCTGCAACGCTTTGTACGCCCGGCGGAAAATCGCGATGCGAGTCTCCCGGGCGGGTCAATCGATCATAACCGCCGCCATGCCAATGACCCGGTTTGTCATGACAGTCGAAACGCAGAACTTCTTCATTGCCGACTTCAACCCCGATGGTTGGACCGCCGCATCCTTGTCCCCCGACCGTCAGGATCCGTAAGGGCCACACGTAGGCGGCAACTTGTCCGTCGGAGGACAGAGGAACATGTAATGACACACCGCGATAAGTCTCGCCGGGTAGCTTTGTCGCCATCGTAGAATTCTCCCATGATGAGTATTAAAGGCATGTCGTTGGTAAAAATATCATAGGGCAACGGCGTAGAAAATCAAGCCAAAAGATCAACTCGGTAATGGTTTGTATGGGTATGCAGGGGGCTCACAAGGGTAAGTTTTTTTACGTTTTGCGTATGATGGGGGAAAAAACCGTTGTGGAGAAGTGCGGGTGAGTGTGCTATTTTTGAACGTGATAAGAGGAAGGTACGGGCTCTCATCATTGCCGCCAAGTGGTTTTATGATCTCAGCGATGCCGCGTTGCAGCAGCTCAGGAGGACAAGCATGCAATTTGGATTACTCTTCGAATGCCAGCGCCCTTATAAGGGGACGGAGGTTGACTGGAATACGCTTTACAAAGAAACGCTGAAGCAGTGCGAACTTGCCGATCAAGTGGGATTTGATAACCTGTGGTTCGTCGAACACCATTTTCTCACCGGATTCTCCGGCTCACCTAGCCAGGACGCCATTTTCGGCGCCCTCAGTCGCACCACCAAGCGGATTCGTATCGGCTACGGCGTCTGTGTCCTACCCTATCATCACCCGGTGCGGGTCGCCGAGCGCGTTGCCTTGCTCGACCACCTCACCGATGGACGCATCGAACTCGGTACCGGTCGCTCTAACGCTTACGAACAGACCGGCCTGGGCCTGGACCCCAGGGACACCCGCAGTATGTGGGACGAGTCCATCACCATGTTGCCCAAGATTTGGACCTCCGACGAGTTTGAGTGGCAGGGCAAGCACTGGAACGTGCCCAAGCGGCGTGTGCTACCCAAGCCCTTGCAGGATCCGCATCCCAACCTGTATCTGGCCTGTACGTCACCGGATAGTTTCCGTCTGGCCGCACAAAAGGGCATCGGTGTCCTGTCATCGACTTCTTACGCTGTCGACGTACTTGCCGACCTGGTGCAGATATACCGTGAAGCTCTCAAAAGTGCCGAGCCGATCAGTGAACTCATTACCAATTTCTGGGGCAACAACGTCCATTCTTTCTGCGACGACGATGACCAGTACGCCAAGGACTTGGCCGCCGAGTCGATGAAGACCTTCTTTGGGCCTAACAAGCCGTACATTCAGGGCCGCATCAACGCCTACGAGGAATTGCTGGAAGCCTGGGGCGGTATTCCGGATCACCTGCAGGCCGATTTCGGCCGCTGGCTGCGCCAATCTGACGAGGATCATAAGAAGCTGGCCCGTGAGGTTGGGGTATCATTGGATTCCGGCCCCGGTGCCGCTCGCGCCGCCTTCGCCCAGCTGGACGGCAAGATCCTTTCCGAACGCGGCGTGATTATCGCGGGCAACCCCGAGTCGTGCATCAAGACCTGTCAGATGTATGAAGATATCGGGGTGGATCAAGTGATCCTGATTATGCAGACGGAGACCATTCCGCATGACAAGGTGATGGGCTCTATCGAGAAGTTCGGCAAGGAAGTCATACCCGCCTTCCGTGGCGCTCAGGCCAAGGTGGGGGCTGTCGAGCTTGGATAGAGCAAACCGGCAACAACCCCTATGCCGGCAAGCAGGCACAGCACCTGGATGCCGGTTTGAAGTGAGCCGGTCAGTTCTGTCACCAGGCCAGTTAACATGGGGCCTAGTGCAAAGCCAAGCCCCATGAAGGTTCTGACCAAAGAGGCAATGACAGCCACTTCACGTGGCCGAATGCCAGGGTATTCAAATGGCAGTATCTCCATCACTGGTGATACGATCCATACGATGCCGATAGCGGTCAGCAGCAGGGCGAGCAACCATGGCGAGGTGACCAGCGTCGTTGAGCTTCCCAGTAGCATATTGCACAATGCCGGGATCCACAGCAGGTGTTTACGGTTAGGTACGTTTTTGGCCAGCCAGCCGCCCAGCAGGGCGCAGGGAATCAGCGCATAGTAGAGAAAACCGAGTAACGGTCCGCTGAGCGAGGGCGGCATGCCGTCCTGTTGCATGAGTAGGGTGGGGAGAAAGGTCACCAGGGTGGTCCAGGTCATCGACAGAGAGAGCATGGTAATGCCCAGTAACCAGCACTGGGGATAGGCGGTCAACGCCTTGAGCGGTGATGTTTGCTCGGCCTTGAGGGCGTGTTGGATACCTTGCAGCGGCGCCTGACCCTCTCTCGCCGCTACCCACCAGGCGATGGTTTGCAGGATAAAGAAGGTGCCGTGTAAGAGGTAAACCAGACGCCAACTGCCGATGCTGGTGATCAGCCAGGCGCTGGTACTGATAGCCAGGGCAAGGATGATGCTGTGTTGTGAGAGACCGACGGCATTGACGGTGGCGTACTGATTGGGCGCCACCCATTGCTGCAAGATGAGCGGACGCGCCGGGGCTGCCAAGACATGACAGCACATGAACAAGAAGCGTACCAGCAGCAACATCATAAAGCTAGTTGTCAGGCCCTGGAAAAACACAAAAGGGGTTTGTAGTAGGAGCGAAATAAAGATCAGTGGCACCGGCCGGAAACGTGACAACCATACACTGCATGGCAGAGCGACTAAGGCCGCGGTGGTCCACCAGACTCCCTGTAGCAAGCCAACTTCAAACGGCGAGAGGTTAAGATCGTGGCGCATGAAGGGGAGAAAAATACCGAAGGTAAAGGATATTAAAGCCGTGCTGCTGGTTTGCAGCCGGGATAGCAAGGCCACGACCCACCCACGGGGTGGGGTTTGGGTAAAACCTGCCGAGAGAGAAGCGGAGGTATTCATACCGGTAGGGTAGTGCCGCCACGGTGGCCTGTCAACCTTGTGCGGAATGCGGATGGCGGAATAACCTTGTTTTGTGATCTTAGGCACTTGACAAATAGGCGAATCATCCAAACAATGTAGACGTTGAGCAGCGGATATTTGTCTTGCCAAGAGGAATGGGTTTATGTCCCTTGATGTCAGAGCCATTGGCGCGCTGGTGGAGCAGCAAAGCCAATTCGTTGATGACCTGATGGATGCCATGGGCGATGTGATTGTTGGGCAGCGCTATATGCTTGAACGCTTGCTGGTAGGATTATTGGCCAACGGGCATGTGTTGTTGGAAGGGGTACCCGGTTTGGCCAAAACGCGTGCCGTTACCACGCTAGCGCAGGCCCTGCAGGCCGATTTTAAACGGGTACAATTTACCCCCGATTTGTTGCCGGCTGATTTGATCGGGACGCTCATCTATCAGCCACAATCAGGGGATTTTCGGGTCCGTAAGGGGCCGCTTTTCGCCAATATCGTGTTGGCTGACGAAATTAATCGAGCCCCTGCTAAAGTGCAAAGCGCCCTGCTTGAAGCCATGCAGGAAGGCCAGGTCACTATTGGCGATGAAAGTTTTGCGTTGCCGCAACCGTTTCTGGTCTTGGCGACTCAGAATCCGATTGAGCAGGAGGGCACCTATCCTCTGCCAGAGGCGCAGGTGGACCGTTTTATGTTGAAGCTGAAAGTTTCATATCCGAGCCGCGAGGAAGAGCTGCAAATTTTAGAACGCATGGCGCATACGCAGCCGCAAATCGACGTCAAAGCGGTGGTGACGACGGAAGACATTCTGCGTGTACGCAGTGTGGTGGACGAGATCTATATTGATGAGAAAGTCAAACAGTATATTGTTGACGTGGTTTACGCTACCCGAGAGCCGCAGAATTATCAGCTTGATTTGGGCGATTTTATCGAATATGGCGCCTCGCCGCGCGCTACGATCGCACTAGCGTTGGCTGCTAAAGCATATGCCTTTATCCGTCAACGAGGCTATGTGACGCCGCAAGATATTAAGTCAATCGGCATGGATGTGTTGCGCCATCGTGTACTGGTCACCTATGAAGCCGAAGCGGAAGAGGTGACGTCAGAAGACATGATACAACAGATTTTCGATACCCTGCCAGTCCCCTAGACTAGATTTGTATCTATCCTATGTTGCCAAGAGAAATTTTTAAGCAAGTTCGCCAGATTCATATCCGCACCTCGCGGTTGGTCAACGATGTGTTTGCCGGTCAGTACCATAGCGCCTTTAAGGGGCAGGGGATGGAGTTTGCCGAAGTGCGGGAATACGTTCCCGGTGATGATGTGCGCAGTATTGACTGGAATGTCACGGCGCGTTTGGGGCAGCCGTTTATCAAACGCTATGTGGAAGAGCGCGAGCTGACGGTGATGTTGTTGGTTGATTTGAGTGCTTCAGGTCAGTTTGGCAGCGTGCGGCGCCTGAAGACGGAGATTGCGACGGAGTTATGTGCCGTGTTGGCCTTAAGCGCCATTACCAATAACGACAAAGTCGGGTTGATTCTGTTTACCGACCGGATTGAGAAATTTATTCCACCGCAAAAGGGGAAACATCATGTGTTGCGGGTGATCCGCGAAGTACTTTTTTTGCAACCCCAGCAACGCGGCACAGATGTCGGCTTGGCACTGGAATATTTGCACAGCATCAGCCGGCGGCACGCCGTCAGTTTTCTGATTTCGGATTTTTTGGCCCGTGATTATGAAAAACCATTACGTATTGCCAACCGTCGGCATGATATCATCCCGGTTAGTATTACGGATCGTCGCGAGGCCGAGTTGCCGCGTATTGGCTTGCTGCGATTAGAAGATTTGGAAAGTGGCGCCTGCATGGTGATCGATACCGGCAGTGCAGCGGTCCGCCAAGCCTATCAACAACGGCAGCAAGCGGCTGTCAGGCAACGCCGGCAATTGTTTCAGTCACTGGGCATTGATGCGATAGAAGTACGCACGGATGAGCCTTATATCAAGCCGATGATGCGTTTTTTTCGCCGCCGGGAGCGGCGTCGGTAAAGATGATCGTTTGATTTGGAACAAATTTTGCCGGTTGGGTTTGGGCACGCCGGCCAGTCGGCGGATCAGGCCGTCGAACAAGTACAGCACGACGTTGATTGGCCGGGTGACGAAGCGCACGGCCTGGAGGACGGGCAGCAGGTTGGCCAGCAACGGCACGGCTGCATACTTGGCGCACGGCTGCGGAACGGCCACCACGCACAACAGCAGCACGACGGCGCACACGCCGAACACTTCCGCGTAGTACCAGTACGGCACGATGTTGGTGGCGGTGCGGTCGGCTTCGAGCAACTGCGTGATGACCAGAATGAGGCCGAGGTTGCTGACCATGCGGACGATCGCCGTCGCGCGGATGAAGTCGTCCTGGTGATCGCGATAGGCCTCGAGCCAATGCTCTCGCCGGCGGGCAGCGAGCGCCCGAGTCAGTCGGCCCCAGGGCATGTCGTACAGCGCGAGGTTGAGCGTGGCAAAGAGGCTGCAAATGACGACGAGCATGAGCCCAACAATGACGCACGTGTTGATCACGATACTGCTTGCTCCACATCAATGTCGTATGTCAGAATCTGCCCGCCTGTGTCGGCGGCACAGGCTACCGTGCCTTCGGGATCGATGATCCGGCTGTGGCCCTGGCCACCGTCCAAGCCGCCGCTGTCGGCGATGACGAGCCACACACCCTGCGCGCGGGCCAGCTTGCACAACCGTTGCTCCTTCGGCGGATCGGCCCAGCAGCCGCAGGCAAAGACGACCGGCGCGCCCATTTGCTTGACGGTCGCAACGATCGCGTCATTGCAGACATCATCGCCCACGAGCACACCTACAGGCCCAAACAGGGAAAGAGCGACCTGGATGGATCGGCCCCGGTCGAAGTGTCGCGACTCATCGCGTCCCACGATGATGCGGCGGTGCTTGACAAGCATGTCGCCATCGGCATCGATCCAGGCGGCACAATCATACTGATGCTGCCCGTCGAACTCCGCGAACCCGACGACCACGCTGACGCCCATCTCGCGGGCCCGGGAAGCCAGAACTTCCGTAAACGTCGTGCTGGTGAGGGCGGAGGCGGCATCGTCCCCTTCGGCGAGCGCCCCGCCCTCGCATCGGCCGGGCAGGCAAACGACTTCTGGAGCGGGGTCCATCTCGGCAGCT
>JAPULM010000370.1 GCA_027294925.1 bacterium | reverse complement strand
ACATCTTTCTCAAACGAAAGCACCACGCCGGCCGGCTCGCCAGCCTCACCCGGCTTGAGATGGTAACGGGTAGGGTTGTGCGTTGCCGATACGTACAGCCAGCCGGTGTGGGGACTGTACGACGTGGGCGGCCAATTGGCTCCGCCGGCCGCGCCAGGCGCAATCAGGACACCCGCGGGAGTAGGTCGGTGGAACATCAAGTCGTTCTGCGGCACAAATGCTACGGAGCGCCGCAAGGCCTTTCCGGTCGCACGATCGAACAGATACAGCCAGCCCGATTTGGAGGCCTCAGCCACGGCGCGTACGATTATTCCGTTGGACGGGAAGTCGAATAATACGGGCGGGTTGGCAACATCATAGCCCCAAATGTCGTGCGGCACGATCTGGTGATACCAACGCAGCTTGCCGGTGCGCACGTCCAGGGCAATAAGCGACGAGGTATACAGGTTATCGCCGGGGCGTTTGTAGTCGGCATAGCCGGGCGAGGCATTGCCGGTCCCGAAATAAATCAGGCCCAACTCCGGGTCGATAGAGGGTGAGGAGTAGATCGAGCCGCCGCCCACCTTCCACGCATCGCGGTAGGTATCCGCATTGGCGCGCTCGGCGACAAGATCGCGCCCAAGGGCATCACCGAACGAGGTGCGCTCAGCGAATTCTCCTTCCCAACCTTCTGCAGCGGTTGAATACCAGCGCCAGATCAACTGGCCGTTTGCAGCATCATAGGCGGACAGGAAGGCGCGCAGGCCGCGCCGAGGACCGGCACGACCGAGCGCAGACGGGTCGTCCGTTTCCGCCTCACTTAATACCTGGCTGTAGCCGGTGCCACTCACTCCCACGAACACCTTGCCATCATAGACAACGGGCGCCATATTGCCGGCAAAACGCGTGAGCCCCTTTAGTTTGGTAACGCCTTCCGGCTTTGATGCGTCTGTGGCTTTGAGCTCCTTCAACTCCAATAGATCAGCAGGATTTCCGGTAGTAGGATCGACAACGGGCATATCCCACACTACGGCTCCTGTCGCCGCATCAAGGGCCACGAGGCGCGCGTCGGCGGTGATCATATACAGCCGTCCATAGCCGATGGCCAAACCCCGGTTATGGGAGCCGCAGCACAGCGTATCGACCGCCATCTCATGAGTGTAGCGCCAGCGCAGGGTTCCTGTTGCCGCATCCAGCGCAACCACATGGTTGTACGGCGTGGTCAGATACATAACTCCGTCAGCGACAATCGGGCTGGTTGGGAAGGTGCCCAGCATGCCAGTCTGATAGATCCACTTCGGGACTAATTTCTGGGCATTGTCGGTGGTGATTTGATCAAGACCGCTGTAGCGCTGGTTGGCATACCCGTGCCCGTAGGTGAGCCAGTTGTCGTGGTCTTCGTGTGCTTTGAGCAAACGCTCGCCTTCGACTGCTGATACAGAGCCAACTCCAATGCAGCATACGGCAGTCAGAAAAAGAGCTACCCCAGCAAGATGAGCTAGTGCGCGAGAATCTTTTTGGGCGATCCATTCAGACATAGAGAACCCCAATGAGAATATACAAAAGCGAATTTCCCACGCACCGTATACGCTGTAGAGAGACGATGCCACTGGGACCCCTTCGTCGATGGGATAGCTCAGCTCTCGAAGACATGAACGCTTGCTCCTGGTCGGTGGCCTTTTCTCGATTGGTGTGATTTGTTTGATCCGACACTAGAAACTAGAAAGGGGAACGACAATGCAAACGGGTCAATGTTACTGCGGAACGGTGAAGTATCAAATTGAGGGCGATATTGGCTACATCGTACATTGCCATTGCCGCAATTGCCGCCGAGTCTCCGGTGCAGCGTTTTATACCGCAGGATTCCTGCCTGAAGCGAACTTTTCGATTACCGCCGGCCAAGATGAGGTACGTGAATATCACTCTTCAGAAATGGACGGGTTAGCTCGGTGTTTTTGCGGCAAATGTGGCGGACGGGTGTTCATTCGTCTGCCCATCCCAGGCCTCATCAACATCGCTATGACCACGCTTGATGAGGAGCCTACCGAAGATACAGGCGTCCATATCAACGTCGATTCCAAAGCTCCGTGGGATACCGTACCTCAGACGTTGCCTCAACATGCGGAGTTTCCACCAGGTTTTTTTGAAAAACTTCAGGCCCTCGTCCATGAGTAGTCAGGTTCCCCCCTTTCCTAAAGGGGGGAGATCATTGTGGAGAGCGATAGCATAACCATTGCACCTTTTTAGAGTAGACACGCCAATATAAGCCGTGGGAGCAGAACGTGCTGCAGCAAGCGATTGATTTTCGAGACGAAAGCGAGGTCCTCTTCGCCCTCCTCGACGCCTTAGACGATCAGGACAGAGAGAAGAAGACCCAGTTCAAAGATTGGACCATCAACGATGTGATCGCACACCTCCACTTGGGAAATTACGCTGCCGACTTATCGTTGCAAGATAGCGTGGCCTTCCTCGACTTTACGCGACGCTTTACATCTGGCAGCAAGCAGGGCGGGCATCTGGCCTTCACGCATGTATGGCTCGATGGCATCAAGAACCGGGCTCTGCTCAATCGATGGCGCACTTTCTCCCAAGAGACGGCAGACCGATTCGCGGACGCCGACCCTAAGCGGCGCGTCAAATGGTTCGGACCCGATATGAGCGTCCGTTCCAGCATCACCGCGCGTCTCATGGAGACCTGGGCGCACAGTCAAGCCGTCTACGACGTGCTAGGCAAAACGCGAACCGATGCTGACCGTATCAAAAACGTTGTCATCATCGGTCTGAACACATTCGGCTGGACCTTTAAGAATCGCGAATTGGTCGTACCAACACACATTCCGTATCTCCGGCTCAGCGCACCCTCGGGAGGGATTTGGGAGTGGAATCCACCCAGCAAAGAAAACTGCATCGAAGGGAGCGCGGTCGAGTTCTGCCAGGTCGTAACCCAAGTGCGCAATATTACCGACACGACACTGCGAGTAGTGGGAGAAACCGCTACCGCCTGGATGTCGATTGCACAGTGTTTTGCCGGGCCGCCACAAGATCCACCGGCACCGGGAAGCCGATTCAGGCAAGTCTAATACAGTTTCCGACAGTTCAGAACTTCTCCTTGAACGGACGGACTTCGAGTTCCGTCGTCCAGGCACTGCGATCTTGATGGGCCAGATGCCAGTATGTCTCGGCGATGGCCTCAGGCTTGAGCATGTCTTCCGCCGTAAACTGCGGCATGTCTCGTCCAGGGATGTCGATAACCCCATCGACGTTGACCCAGGCCACGTGGATGCCCTGGGGACCAAGGTCGCGGGCTAGCGATTGCACCAACCCGCGCAGCGCGAACTTGGC
>JAPULM010000037.1 GCA_027294925.1 bacterium | reverse complement strand
GTGGTATGTTAGACGTTTTCGGTAAGCTTTCATCCTGCATGCATTGGAACAATAGTCCTTATTAGCACGAGGGTTTTCAAGTATCACAGAGCATCCGGGGCATACACATTTTCGGGCAACTTCTATCTTGTTTGCGATGCTCTCAGCAAACTGGTACCAAAGCACGTCCCACAGGCTTGAGAGTCCTGAGTCCACGTGGATGACAAATGCAGTAGAATCAGAATTCCACTCTAGACGACGGGTCATAATTTCTTTGAGATGTTCATTAACGAACGACTGCACGCAATACAAAGCCCGATGAATCACGTCCCCTTCGAGCTTTGCTCGGGGGAACCCAGACTCGAAGACCTCCCGTTGCTTCTCGTCGGCTGTAAAACGCCTTGTGAGCCTGAAACCCGATGGATTGTTCTCCTGATCGTGGAGAAGGCTGAACGAGCCACAATGTCGCTGGGTGGCTCTTGGACGGAGCTCCGGGTGGCTATCATAAAGAATGGCATTCCCATCCCATTGGATATGTGCAGATAATCCGTCAACGTCTTGTTTTTGCGCCATGTCCCACAACGTTACAACCTGGTGCATAACTGAGATAGCAAGTATCCATGCTATGAGCGACTCCCCACCTACGAACGTTACCTGACCACGAGGTGCCTCTGAAGGGTTCAGGATGATGTACTCACGAATAGTCTCGAAATAATATCGCAGAACCGAGCCCCAACCAAGCATCCCAAACTCGTTTGCAAAATCCAGGATACCTTCCTTGGTAGGTGGCGTGTTTGCAAACTCACAAAAGAGCTTTTTCTGATCTAAGGGGTCATACCAATTTTGAACGGGCGTCTCTTTCCTAGTCGTTAGAAATAACTGCGGTTGCGCCTTGGGATTATGATGCTGGTCCTTAGGTATCGCTTCGATCCACCTATACCCACCTGGATTTATATGCCACGAGAATTGAGCCACCCACGACCCTCACATGATCTTTTCGTTACAGATAACATTACGGTTTTCCTAAACACTCTAACAAGGAAGCATACTGTTAGCAATGGTGTCACAGCGGGGTATGTAACTTGCCTGCATTGCTAGCGCCATCACTGCCTATCTCAAAATGGAGGAGAAAAATGCCAGTAGCGACTGTGACGAACGCGGAAGAGTTGCCCGTGGTGCTCACCATGAAACACCTCCAAGAGATTACGGGCCTTTCCCGGCCGAAGTGTTACAAGCTTCCACACATCAAGGGATTCCCAGTCATACGTTTCGGCCGCGCTATCAGAATACCGCGAGATAGATTTCTGCGGTGGTTGGAAGAGCAGGCGCAGGAGGACTAACCGATGGCGACACACGTTGTTGAGCTTCACCCGGCCACGGTGCACGGCGTCCCCTTGTTCACCGCCAAGCGGCGCAAGCTCCGCCGAGGGGAAACCCTCCAAGGCGTCATCGCTAGCGGCATACACGTGGCCTGCAACGCCTGTGGCACGCTCCCTGGCGTGCGTTTTACGAGCCACCCGGACATTGACGCAAAGCAATGGCTGTGTGCATTCCATAGCGAGCAAGCCAGCTAACACGCGCGTGGCCGTCCAGAGGCAGGCAGGCCCGTGGTTTAAGCTTGTACATGGTGTCGGGAATTGCTAGTCTACGGGGGGTAAAAATGTTTTGCCGCCCCGTGGTGGGGGCGGCTTCGTATACAACTGAGGCTGCGTGGTTCAACGATGCAAAATAGTACCACGCGGCCTTCCAAAAGGCAATGCGCCCGAAGGAGGCGACTCATGCCCAACTCGATCATCCTTGACGCCGCCTCGCAAAATGCTGAGAGCGGCCGCTCAGTCCTCTATATCGAGCCTGGCACAAAGTACCCTAAAAATATTAAGGGTGGATGGACCCAGTACCAGACTACCGCCGCAACACAACGACAGATCCGCGCCTGGTTTCAGGGCAAACAACGCGGCCTGTGCATTATCACCGGCGCTGTCAGCGGATGGATCGGGCCAGATGGGACCGTCTACGGATTCGAAATGAAAGACTTTGATGAGTCAGGCCTATTCGAGGAATGGTGCCAAGAGGCCTGCAGGATCGGCCTCGGTGACCTGATAGCACGGCTCCCAGCCGAGACAACCCCTAGTGGCGGCGCCCATACCGGCTATCTCTGCGTCACCATTGAAGGCAACCAGAAGCTCGCCATGCGAGACGCGACGGCCGCCGAACTCGCAATTGATCCAAAGCAAAAAGTGAAGGTCCGTATTGAGACGCGCGGGGAGGGCGGCTTGTGCATTGTCGCGCCTACGCCCCCAGGGATTCACCCAGAGAAGCCTGAGAACGGCTATGTGATGATACGAGGGTCCTGGGCTGACGTTCCCATTATCACGCCAGAGGAACGCCAGCAGCTCTTCGCGCTTTCTCAGTCCTACCAGACGTCGACCATCGCCCCCCAGGAGGCCACTACCCAGGCCAACGGCACGACGGCTCGCACCCCACTGCAATCGGTTGCCCTTGACCCTGCCAAGCCGGGCGATGACCTCAACATGCGGGCCGATCGAGCCTGGTGGGCTACCCTTCTTACAGCGCATGGCTGGAAGCTTTTGCACACCCGCGCAAGCGATGAGGTGGAGTTGTGGCAACGCCCTGGGAAAGATGGCCCTGACGCCAGCGCCACCCTCGGCGCCACCGGGAACGCGTTCTACGTGTTCTCGACCAACGCCGGGCCGCTTGCAGGACAGCGGGCTTACTCCCCGTTTTCGGCTTACATCCGGCTGGAACATGGGGACGATGAAAAAGCCACGGCGAAAGCGTTGGCGGCTCTGGGCTATGGCCAAAAATCCAGCGCGCATGGCGTTGGACCACAACCTACAACGATCAAGATGTATGACGAGACACAAGACGCCGCGCTACTCGATGCCCAAGGGATTCTCGACCAACTTAAGGAAGCCGACGAACCAGACGCGGGTATCGTCTGGGACAATCTTGACGCGTTGGCCCAATTGCCTATGGCGGATTGGAGCCAATTCAAAGCCGGCTGCAAAGCGATCCTGCAGAGAGGAATTAACCTCAATGATTTAGATAAAGCGCGGAGTGAGACACGCCGGAAAACCCAGAGAAGCACGGGTACCA
>JAPULM010000369.1 GCA_027294925.1 bacterium | reverse complement strand
TTCCTTGACCCTTAGTGCATGGGCGAGAAGGAGGCAGGTATCAGCATCTTGGTCTCTTGCTTGACCATGGACTGCCGTCAGGAACTCTGAGGCGGCCACACACCGGCCTGGCGAGTCTCGCCTCTGATGCGGTCGCGTGCCGCGAAGTTCTCGTAGGGCCAGATTGTGGCACCACTTGTTCAGGCCACCCAGTTCGGTATACATACCGGTGGCCAGAGGGGAGTATTTCTCCCGCCCTCTTGGTCCTGGCACTTCTACGCTAAAACCACCTACAACACCGTCTTTTCAGGTCCATACCCGGTGAAAAGTTCCGATACTGTCCTTTCTGGGAAATTTCCTCTTGGGCGTCCTAATGACGACAAGTCGCTATTTAGACACGAGATAGACGAAATGGCGTCTTATCGCACTTTCAGTTCTGTAGGGTCCGTATTAGCGGCGCTCTGTAGTTTTTGACAACTTCTCGGCGCTTGCAGGGCTCGGCCTAGTCTTTCCGCTTGACGTCGCTCTCTGACCGGTTTGGAACAGTAAAACGGGAACGAGACACACCGCAGCGAGTATCGCGAACATCGCGAACAGGTCGTGATAACTCGACATGGCCGCGGCTTCTTCCAGCTTCAGATGCAACACAGCGGTGGTTATCTGGTTCAGGGTCTCACCCACTTGTCCATCCTGCACCAGTACCTCCCGAATGGTCTCTATGGCATTCTCGGTGCCCATGGGGTAGAGCATTTGGCGCTCTGCGTATTGCAGCCGATGCAGCTCCTCGCGTGAATCCAACAGCGTGACGCTGAGCGCCACGCCGACCGCCCCGGCTAGATTGCGATGGAGGCTAAACAGACCGGTGGCCATCCGCAGCTGTTCGTCGGGCACATTGCGCAGACTGACCAAGGTTAACGGCGTATTGCAAAATGCCTGCGCCGCCCGGCGCATCACGATGAGTCCGAGTAGCACCCCACCTGTCGTCCAGACGTCAATGGTACAAAATTGCAGCGAGACATAGGTGAGGGCCAGAAAGCCGGTGATCAACAGAATCTTGGGTTGGAATCGATCCGCTAGTCGCCCGGTTACGATCGACATCGTCCCCATCACCAGAGCCGGCGGTAGGAAAAACAAACCGGCCTGAAACGGGGGGTAATGATAGATGCGTTGCAACATAATAGGGAGAAGAAAATTAGTGCCCCGGAACTCCATCGTGCTCAAGAATGAAATAAAGCATCCCATGGCAAACGTCACATTTTTATACAGTCGGAGCTCGACAAACGGCGTTTTCGTGGTCAGCTCGGCGGTGACAAATACGACCAGCAAAATGCCAGCTGCGACTAACATCGCCACCAGGGCCAGTGAGTGCCAGCCAGAACGCCGCCCTTCGCTTAACGTCAATAAAAGCAGCACCAGAAAACCCGCCATGGAGAAGACGCCAACCGCATCAAAAGGACGCGCCTGGCGATCTTCCGTCGGCGGCATCATGAAATAGACAATGGCGATACAGAGCAACCCAATCGGGACGTTAATATAAAAAATCGCCCGCCAGTTGAGAATTTCGATCAGATGGCCCCCTAGCGCTGGCGCGATAGCGGGCCCGAAGGAAAAACTAAAATTGCTCAGCCCCATGGCAAAGCCGCGTTTTTCGGGCGGAAAGGTGCTGAGCAAGATACTCATCCCAAGTGGCATAATGGGGCCAGCTGCGAGGCCTTGTAGGACCCGGAAGAAAATGAGCGAATTGACATCCCACGCCAAGCCACAGAGGCAAGAGCAGCTAATAAAGGTGAACATCGCCAGAAGATACAACCGCTTGGTACCCAGCTGAGCCCCTAGCCAACCCACCGCAGGTATCATCACGACTTGGGCAATCTGATAGCCAGTTTGCACCCACTGAATACGGGCCAGATCAGTCCCCAAGCTACTCATCATCCTGGGGATGGCAATGTTCAAAACCCCAATGTTTAATCCCACCGTGAGAACGCCAAGCAACACCCCAAAGGTCGGCCACCAGTGAGAGCTATGCGGTTCGGATTGCATATCTATAGCCCTTTGGCTTTGCATTAGCCTATTTCGTCTGCATCATTTCGGCCGAGCGTTGATAAAAACGCCGGAGGTCAATTATCATGACGCTCAAGCCCTCCATGGTAGAACCGAGCATGATCACGGCCGTCGTCCACTGGAGGTGCATACGGTCTCGCAGAGCCCAACGCGAGCTGGGCTTTAGTTAACTCTGAGGTGGGTTTTTGTAGAGGGCTCTGAGGACATCATCTCAGAGAGCGGCCATATTAAAGCGAAGCACGATTTTTCCTTTGACTGAGATTGATAGATGGTCTAGTGTACAGTCGACTAAGTTGTTTTGCAAGATTGTCAGACAATTTTAGCTGTGATGGATGATGGCTAGAAGTCCGCAGGAAGGAGCGCTGATGTCACGACCGAAACCTGATTGTTCAAGCCGTGGCGCGGAGCGCCCGTCATGCAGTCGGGCAGAGACGGCGTATCAACAGCTGAAACACGACATCCTAGAGGGAATTTACATCCCCCGGCAGCGTCTGGTAGAGACGGATATCGCGGCGCAGTTGAGTGTCAGCCGCGCCACCTTGCGAATTGTCCTAACTCGGCTGCAACATGAAGGACTGGTTGAGATTCAGCCCAACCGTGGGGCTCAAGTGCGCGCCTTCAGCATTGAAGAGGCGGCTGAAATCCTCCAGGCGCGTGAAGTCCTGGAAGGGCTCGTGGCATCACTTGCGGCCGAGCAGGTAACGTCCGACCAGCTCCTCGCGCTTCGCGATCTGGTCATGGAGATGGAACAAACGCTCAGCGCGGGCGATTTGACGGCCTTGTTGCCCCTGGCCAACTGCTTCCACCAGATTGTGATCGAGGCGGCCAAGCAGTCCGTCGTTGCCCAGCTCTTAGGTATGCTCCACGCGCCTCTGATTCGCCATCAGTTTCGCATTATTCTAGTCCCGGGCCGCAAGGAGGCGTCGCTAACAGAGTTTCGCGACATTTTAAACTACTTGGAAAAACGTGATGCGGTCGGAGCTGAACGGGCCATGCGATATCATATGGCACAACTGGGCCAGAGTCTACAGCAGGCCGGGCGTCTCCCCATCAGCTAAGGTTCCCGGCTATATGTTGTGGGTATGGGATATCAGGCGTTACATAGGAGAGCAGTGATGCATTTTGGCATCTTTATGGAGTTTGAAACGCGTGGAGGGCGCAGCCAACAAGAGTCGTTTGAGGATGGATTTGCCTTGGTCGACGCCGCAGAAGCCTGGGGCTTGGATGGCGTGTGGCTCGGGGAAATGCATTTTAACCCGGCCCGCTCGGTCCTCTCTGCCCCCATTGTAGTAGCCACCGCTATTGCCACCCGGACCCAACGGTTGCGGGTCGGGATGGCAGTTCAGGTGCTACCCTTAAACAATCCTCTGCGCATCGCTGAGGAAGTCGCAACCGTCGACCATATCAGTGGCGGACGGTTTGATTTTGGCATTGGACGCAGTGGCTCCGCTCGTGCCTACGACCTCTACGGCGTCCCCTATGGAGAAAGCCAAGCGCGCTTTCACGAGGCCTTGGCAATTATCCTGCAAGCCTGGAAGGGTGAACGCTTTAGTTATCAGGGCGACTACTATCAATTCGAGAATGCGACCGTGTCCCCACAACCGTATCAACTGCCCCATCCGCCGATCTGGATGGCGGCCACCACCGAGGAGACGTTCTTGCAGGTAGGGGCAATGGGCCTGCCGCTTTTTGTGGGGCTGCGCGGCATGGACACGGCAGATTTGCGCGCACATCTCCAGGCCTACCGCAAGGCATGGCAAGAGTCGGGCCACGAGGGAGCTGGCAATGTCTATCTGCGTATTCCGGTATACGCAGGCGAGACAGAGCAAGGCGCAGTAGAGGAGCCTCACGATAGTATTCAGTCTTATTTTAAGCGTCAGGCCGATATTCAACGAGCTAGCATTGGGCGAGCCGGTGCCGGGCCGGCCGATCGGCGCCAGGCACGCGTTGACCGCTTGGGCACTCTGACCTACGAGGAGATTCTGCACACCAAAGTGGCATTTGGCACGGCGGCAGGCCTGGTCAATCGTTTGTCCCAACTCCAAGAGGAGCTTGGTCTGGATGGCATTATGGCCGAGTTGGACGCAGGCGGACTGATTCCAGCGCAACGGGTAAAGCGGAGCTTGCGCATTTTAACCCATCAGGTGATGCCGGTTTTCAAGTAGAAGGAGACTAAGATACCATGTGCCTTGGGGTTATTTGCCCGATCCCCTTCATGCCGTGCAAGTAACCCCAAAATCGTCTCGATCGAAAGTTTCCGCAACGCCTCCGGTGGAATATCGCCTCCGGCGACACACCATTTGTTTAGCTTGGACATCTTTCGTCAATACGGCAAATCCGGGTCGCCGCAATCACGCCAGCACCCAAGCCAGACAGGCTCGCGCCTGCATGATCTCAAGCGCCTCTCTGCGAACCGTTGACGGGCCTTTTGCAAGCGCACCAAGCAACAGTTCGAGGTAGTAGTTTTCACAATAGACGGGGTGGTGGGGTCGCCTCACTGCCAACAGGCATGTTCCGTCGAACTTGTGCCGCCCTTATCCCCAGATCTCAAGCCGTCCAAATGTAGCACC
>JAPULM010000368.1 GCA_027294925.1 bacterium | reverse complement strand
GGGCCATACCACTTGCGTGACCGAGATCGGTTCTATCAACGGTGGCAGTGGCTCTCGGTCCAGGCGTCGGCTCCAGATAGGCGTGCTATAAAATCGATTCACCCCCCAGTCGGGAATCCGATCAAAGGTCGATTGCACGGTTGGCGAACCCGCGTGCCCGTGGTGAAAGGTGGAAAAGATGAGATCGGCCTGCTGTTCCTCAAACACCAACTGGTTGATGCCCGCCAGCAGCCACTGTCCAATACCGCGTCGGCGATGTTGAGCCGAAACGGTAAAGACCGTGGCATAGTAGGTCCGCAGCGGCACTTGACGACAGTAGAGGGTCCGTTGCAGCGCGAGTTCGAAGCCAACCGGTTGGCCTGCTTCCGTGCACACCAGAATACCGACCCAGGTTGAATCTGCCATCATGCGGCGCAGAAACGCCTGGTTAAAATCGGGGCGGACGTGATCCGTGTAGTCCGCCTGCCAGGCCTCTGCCATCAGCGCCAGCAGAGCGGGGAGATCGAGGTCGGCTATCGAGGTGATGGCATAGCGGGTCAAACCCTCGCGGCTATCGAGTCGGTGAAGCATCATTGCCCTTTCGTGTTAGTACCTTGCAGGACGATGCGAGGAAGATTGCGGAGTTAGGCAAGCTGGTCGAGAAGCGCCTTCGCCTCCTGCAACAGTGCCGCCGCCACGTCATGATCTCCCCCTGCATGAGCGCCAGCTTACGCCATTTGCAAAGAATCTTCTACGGCTTTTTTCAAATGCCCATCGGCAACAAGTTGCCGGACGCTTTCGATATGAGTGGATAAAACCGTGTCACCTTGCAAAAAGGGCACTTTTTCGCGGATCAGCTTGTATGCCAATACCGTTCCTTGTCCCAAACCAAGCCCCTTAACTTGCATCACCTGACGCCGAAAATCAATGCCTTGTGCCGCCCCTAAGAGTTCAATCGCCACAATCGTCTCGACGTGGTCTAGAACCTTTTCCATGTGGCGCACCGCGGTGGCTCCCATGCTCACATGGTCTTCAATGTTGGCACTACTGGGTATGCTGTCCGAACTGGCTGGATGGGCAAGGATTTTATTTTCTGAGGTCAGCGCGGCGGCCGTATATTGGGCCATCATCATGCCGCTCTCAAGACCACCATCGGCGGTGAGAAACATCGGTAACACCCCGCTGTTGCTATCCGCATCGACCAACCTCGCGGTGCGACGCTCACTCATATTGCCTAAATCAGTGATGGCCAGCTTCATATAATCCATCGCAAGGGCAATCGGCTCACCATGAAAGTTGCCGGCGGAAATAATATCGGCCTCGCCACTCTCCTCGTCGACAAACACGATGGGGTTGTCATTCACCGAGTTGAGTTCGATATCGATGACCCATCGAGCATAGGCAATGGCATCGCGCACCGCCCCGTGGACTTGTGGGACGCAGCGCAGCGTATAAGGGTCTTGCACGTGATTGGGATCATCTTGACGCAGCAGCTGGCTGCCGGCAATGAGCTGGCGCAAAAAAGCCGCACAGTCAATTTGCCGGGGGTGAGGCCGGATGGCATGCACGCGTGCGTCATAGGCTCGACCTGTGCCATACAGGGCCTCCAAACTCATACAAGCCGCGATATCGGCGGTGAGTGCTAAATTAATCGCTCGATGCACCAGCAGCGCCCCTATGCCAACCATAAAGGTGGTGCCGTTGAGCAAACCCAAGCCCTCTTTTGCCTCTAGCACCAGTGGCGCTAAACCTGCGCGAGTTAACGCCGTCCGACCATCCAGTTGTTCCCCGTTAAAGGTGGCCTCCCCTTCCCCGATGACGACCAGCGCTAGATGGGCTAAGGGGGCTAAATCACCACTCGCGCCCAGAGAACCTTGGACCGGAATACGCGGATGCACCCCTTGATTGAGCATCGCCAGCAACATCTCAATCAGCTGTGGCCGTATGCCAGAGTAGCCCAGGGCCAAGGTGTTGGCTCGCACCAACAACATCGCTCGAACTGCCAATTGGTCTAAATGAGGACCCACCCCGGCGGCATGACTGCGCACCAAGTTGAGCTGGAGCTGTTTCACCTGATCGGGGGAAATCGGCTTATCTTTAAAGCGGCCGAAACCCGTCGTGATACCGTAGACGATCTTGCCATCGGCCACCAGCTTCTCAACCGCTGCCCGTGAACGCTTGATGGCTGGTAGCGCTGCCACATCTAACGTGGCGCGTCGGCCACGCGCCACCGTCACCACATCATCAATTTGCAAACCCTCACGAGATCCGATGAGAACATCATCCACAGTGTGCAGATTCCTCGCTATAGCAGAAGGCTGAGTTGCCGACCGACGCAACGGGTTTTCAGGTCAATTGCGGTGCGCCGACAGCTATCGACGTATGGGTATGATCACCCCTCTCTCCTGCGCTACCTCAATTGCCCGTTCATAGCCGGCATCCACATGACGCACGACGCCCATGCCCGGGTCGACAGTCAGGACGCGCTGCAGGCGAGTCGCCGCCTCGGGGGTGCCATCGGCTACGATGACTTGACCGGCATGCAGGCTATAGCCGATGCCGACGCCACCGCCGTGATGATAGCTGACCCAAGTGGCGCCATTGACCGCGTTAATCAACGCATTCAGAATCGGCCAGTCCGCAACGGCATCCGAGCCATCCTGCATCCCTTCGGTCTCACGATTAGGGCTCGCCACCGAACCACTATCCAGATGATCCCGGCCAATCACAATCGGGGCACGCACTTGGCCTGAAGCCACCAGTTGGTTAAACCGTAGGCCGGCTTGGGCGCGTTCACCGTAGCCTAACCAGCAGATACGAGCCGGCAAGCCTTGGAACGCGACATCCCTCTGCGCCATCCGTATCCAACGGGCCAGGTGTTGATCGTCGGGAAAGAGTTCTAAGATCGCCTCATCAGTGGTATAAATATCTTGCGGGTCACCTGACAACGCGACCCAGCGGAAGGGGCTTTTCCTTCGCAGAACAGGGGCCGAATATAAGCAGCTACAAAGCCCGGGTAATCAAAGTCGTTTTGCAGGCCGTTATCATAGGCGCGCTGGCGATCAACCTCGACCACCAGACTAACCCCCTCATCCATGGTCACTGCTAAGGGCTGCGCGCCGCCCATCTCACCCAAACCGGCGGTCAGGACAAACTTCCCTTTGAGGCTCTGCCAGCCATTCTGACGAGCTAAGGAGGCGAGGGTTTCATAGGTCCCTTGCCAGATGCTTTGGGTACCGATGTAAATCCAACTGCCGGCCGTCATCTGGCCGTACATCATCAGCCCCTCTTGCTCCCACTCGTCGAAATTATCTTGTGTCGCCCAGGCGGGTACGATGTTGGCGTTGACAATGAGCACGCGAGGGGCATCGGTATGCGTCTTAAACACGGCTACTGGTTTACCGGACTGCACCATCAACGTTTCATTCGGTTCAAGTTGACGGAGGCTTTCGAGAATCGCCTCGAAGGCTTCCCAGTTGCGCGCCGCTTTGCCACGGCCGCCATATACAATGAGGCGATCGGGATCAAAGGCGACGGCCGGATCAAGGTTGTTCTGGATCATGCGATAGGCCGCTTCGATCTGCCAGTTTTTGCAGGTTAGCGTGGTGCCCGTGGGGGCCCTTACGACGCGGGTCATCGTCAATACCTCCCGCCAATAGCGTCTTTTATGGTGTGCGATCTGTATCACCCTTATCCGCAAACGTCCTAATCCCCAATTATACCCCTCTCCCGGTACGCCGCCCTCAAGAAACTGTGAGGGTAAGGGGGGGACGAGGGCAAGGTGAGTACTTATAGGATGAGAGGGAGATGCGATGCAATTCAGCGGCTAGGATGTATGGTCGATCGTAACGGCATCGGTTTGTGCCTCCTGCCACTGTTCGGCGCGTTCAATGCGGGTGGTGATCGCCTGCAAGAGAGCCTGTTGATAGATCGATTGCTCAGATGCTGTGGTGATCGCCAGGAGCGAACGGGCGAGTTTGGCCGCCTTGCTGTTCCCCTTGACCTGTTTTAACACGGCTTGTACGCCATCATTGAGCGCCATACCCAGTTCCGTGACCAGGTCGAGCAGTAGTGCCAGAAGATCGTGACTATTGCGGGGTAATTGGGAACAACTGCTGAGAAAGCGTTGCACAACTTGCGACACCATGAGCTTGTGAAGCGGCGACACACACGCGACGTCGCCGAGTGATGACGCCAGGCGATTCATCTTGAGCCATTCACCCGCTGCCAGACCAATCAGTACGTCGGCCAGCAGGTCGGGATGCGCTCTGCTGTCGTTAATGCCTTGGATCAGGACATCAATGGCCAATCCACGCGTACCTGTATGCCTACTGAGCAAGCCCGTGCAGACCAATAGCTGGCCCATTTCACTCCAGGGACGATTGCTCTCTAGTAAGGGCTCGAGATAGGCAACGTGAGGCGCTGTAGCGGCGGTGTTATCGTCCAGTCGTTGCAGCATGGATAGAATGCCGATGACGTACGTGCTGTCGAGATTTAGCGGCCACACCATGGTCATCCATCGTACCAGCCATGCAACCTGCAGATCGACGCTTTGCCATCGAAGTTCGACGACGTCATGCAGCGCCATCGTGGGCAGCTCATACGAGATGATTTTCTGACGCCCAACCGGTAGCTTCTCGGTGGCACGTTTGAGCCAGCCGCCCAACGCCGTCCGTACACCAGCCATCAGCTGTGAGGCAGCAGCAGGCGTTATGTCGTCAGCCTGGCAAGCCGTATCGTGTAGCGCTTCGTGGTGGCCGTTTACGGTCGTGGTGGCGTCGATGTACAAATCCGGCAGGGTATAGACCGAGCCGTCGCGTTCCATTTCGGCAATCGTCGCGTACCACGTATAAGTGGCAGGGTCGACAGCATCCGGACCTTCTGGCATCGTCCCCATCGGGGAGAGCGCGACACGCAGCGAAGCCTTCGGGTCTCGAGCCCGTCCGGCGGCAATCCAGAGGGGATAATCCTGCTTGTCCTCCGAGGTCGGTCCTGCTTCACTGCCAAGCGCCCAGCGCAGAAGGCGGCCGGTGCTACCTTCGATTACCTCGGCTTCGAGCCGCGCTTGGTGGCGTCGGTCGGGTGTCAGGCGGAGCAGGGCTTGGATCAAGTCTGTCCGCATGGGTTGCAGGTTTTGTGTTTGCAGCTGCCGGGCTTTCGAGACCAGTACGACAGGGTCGATCCATCCGTGTTCATGCGTTGGCGCGGCTAATAAGGGTGCTGCTTGACGGCGTGCGATCTGTTGGGTCAGTTCTCGCAATCGGGCTCGGATAAAAGCAAACGGGCCGACGCTACGGGTCGAGGTGTGCTGCGGGGTGTCATGCAGCTGACCGGTGAGCCAGGTTAACAACAGATCGTTCAGAGCCAGGGGTGTCCCGCCCCAGTTGCTCAGACTACATATGCCGTCTGACTTCTGGGGTTCTCGTAGGCGCTTGAGCAGGGCTGCGGTGTTGCGTTGAAAATCTGCCGGAAGCGGATTACATAGACGACTCAAGGCGTCCAAAAGGCGCTCGATCTGGTCAGCCGAATCCACTGCCTCGACGGCGTGGGTAACGGCAACGATGAGGTCGTCGAGGGTGGCAATCGATTCGACTGGGGTAAGATACCGCAGGACCATTACATCGATCTGCTCAAATGGTAAGGGAGGTGGCAGAGCCGTGGCCGACTCGGCCTGCAATAAGGTATCCAATTCGGTGCGCTGCTGGATTGCCGGCTCCAGGAGTTCGATGCGCTCGATGAGGTCGGCATACGTGTACGGCGGCTGGACAGGTAAAACATCCGCTGCGGGTTGGGTTTTGCGATTGTCTCCCGAAGGGTCAATGAGTGCCTGGGCACGGGGCCGGAGAACTACCGAGAGATCGTCAAGACAGGCATCAAGGCGGGCGATAACCTCTGCGTCAATCCGTTTGGCGTATGTTTCCAGTACGGTGAGGGCCAATTCTTGTACGTCAGACGATGTATGCGTCAGGGCCTGCGAGGCGACGTGCACGGCCTCAGCCTTGAGCTTCGGTGTGCGGTCGGCGATGCGTTGAGCCATTTTCAAAACCGTGCTGGGTTGGCTTTTGCTGGACAGGGCAAATACCGGGGTGACCTCGGCGAGAAAGGTGCGATCATCCAGGATGTCGGCTTTGTCCAGGGTCTTCAGCATGTTCAAGGCAAAGCCGACCACGTGTCCGACCTGGAGACGCAGCAGGTGTCGGTAAGCGGCTTCGCGTTTGGCGATTTCTTCCTGTGTTGGCTTCAGGCGGGCATGAAATTTATGCAAACCTGACAAGAGTTGTGGACGCATGCTACCGGTTAAGGCTTGCAGCGAGGCGTCCAGCAGGCGTTGGCGATCCAGGTGCCCTTGCTCGGCCAATTTGACCAGGGCTGTCGGCCAGGATTCGTAGTTGCCTGGCACCTGCGGATTGTCTTCATGCGTGGTCATGAAGGCGTCGGTTGCGGTTTCAAACAAGCGCCAGATTTCATCTTCGAGGAGTTCGGGATTCGCCAGTAAACGTTGACTCAACCGCAGATAGGAATGTCCGTCCTGACGCTGCCAATGGTTGAGATCGTCGACCATGAGTCGCACATAGCCGTCATGCGTTGGTTTGCCACAAATCCCTGTTTCGATTAATTGCTGCAACATCTGCCAGGAAAGCCCGACGATTTCATCTGCCAGGCGTACCTCCAACCACTGATCGATCCAGTCAGGGCGCCGATCACCAATCACCTTTAGAAAGATGGACGCCGCTGACCCGTAACAGAAATTACCACGTACGCGCTGGGCCTGGGACAACGGACAAAGGCCAAGTACGGCAAATTCGGCGGTGAGCACGCCTTGTAAGCGCGTTACACCTGGTGCGTTGGCATCGCCGTTCCCCTTCTGACGATAGCATTGATAGGCAGTCTTGGACAGCTTCCGGCGTTGTGTTTCGGACAGCGTCTGTATTGCCTCAGCGAGTCTAAACGGATGGCTGTCAAAGATCAAAAGCTCGAGGGTTTCCGGGGTCATACGCTTAGGTCTCCTGTATCTGTTTGTGTGTCCTTAATGCTTTATCGGTTTCCTGCTGTGTCCCCTTAAACCGGTTGCGTCCTGGAAGCCCTGACAGAAGTGGAGTAACATCTTCTTCGGATAAGGTCATCGCAGACGGTGACCGTCGCAGACAGCAACCCACAAATACAGGAGAGACGACGATGCCAGTGATCAAGGTGACGGACATTGCATACGGGCGTCTACGGTCGCCGGACCTCGACGCGCAGGAGGCGTTCCTCACCCATTTCGGCATGGTGAGGGTAGAGCGGACGACGAAGGCACTCTACATGCGGGGCACCGGTCCGGCCCATCACCTCCATGTGACGGAAAAGGGTGAGCCCGGCTTCGTGGGGATGGCGTACAACGCGGCGAGCGAGGAAGACCTCGACCGCGTGGCAAAGGTGCCTGGTGCCTCGGGTGTGGAAGACATCGATGAGCCCGGGGCAGGCAAGCGTGTCCGGCTCAAGGAGCCGAACGGGTACCAGATCGAGGTTGTGTGTGGCATCCAGCCGTTACCGCCGATCCCTGTCAGTCGTGACCCAATGAACACGGGCTCCGAGCCGCTCAGGCGGGTCGGCAAGCTAATGCGGCTGCCGAAGGAGCCGACACCGATCCGGCGCATCGGGCATGGCGTGATGGGTACGCCAAAGCTGGTGGAGACCGTGCAGTGGTTCCGCGACACGCTCGGCTTCCTCTGTTCGGACGACGTGTACGTGGAGAGCAAGGACAACCTCATCGGCTCGTTCAACCGCTGCGACCGGGGCGACGAGTATGTTGACCACCACGTTTTCTTCTGTATCAAAAATGAGAAGGCCGGGCTGAACCACTTCTCGTTCGAGGTGCATGACGTCGACGACGTGTTCGCCGGTCACCAGCGCTTAGAGAAGCTCGGCGAGTACGAGCACATGTGGGGCGTTGGCCGGCACCTGCTCGGCAGTCAGGTCTTCGACTATTGGGCAGACCCGTGGGGCCGTGTGCATGAGCGCTGGGCGGACACCGATCGCCTTAACGCGCAGAGCGGCCCGAACCTACTGCCGGCGCACGAGGCGCTGAGTTCGCAGTGGGGCGAAGCGGCTCCGGAACGATTCATCACCCGGATCTGTTCGTAATGGGGTGATAGTGTGATCCTTGGTGAATAGAGGTAGGTTCTCCAGTTGATCTAGGTTGTCAACATACGGCCAATATTTAGACCACAGTTGACCCTTGCGAGGGATGATATCGGTCAGCGCTGACCCATCTTCTTACCTCTCAAATGCTCTACAACTGAATAATCAAACAGTTAGGCCCTGGCATAAACATTGCTGAAATGTCGAGTAAAGATACACAAGAGGATAACAAGGCAGGAATGGATCACCCATGAGGTTTGTCTTTTTCCTAAGACATCTATATTCCCATCATGTGACCCCTATAGGGCATGAGAGATAGGATGATGGACGCCAAAAGAGCCGTACAGAAGTTATATAAAAACACAAACAACGACGTTACGATTGCATGCCCGGATTGCTACCATAGTAAAATGCTTAGCATTACAAAATTCAAAAAGCTATTTACACCTATTAAAGTGAAATGTGTCTGTCAAGCATCTTTTTATATTAGTATCGAAGCGAGAGAATATTATCGAAAAGAAGTCAACTTGCATGGAACCTATTTTGACCATAAATTTAAAAAATTTGATTATATCTACATCGAAAATCTGGCACTATCTGGTATTGGATTTAAAACGAACATGAAATGTAGTCTTCGAGTTGAAGATATGATTGAAATGAAGTTCACCCTTGATAATAATAAACAGACAGAAATATGCAAAAAAGGCATTGTAAGACGGGTGAATGACCGTTTGGTGGGTGTGGCATTTTGCGATATGAGCACTTATAGTGCGGAATTAGGATTTTACTTGATGCCAGGTTGAGTGCCACAAGATCTGCTATACGCGACTCATGACTTCTTGTGCAAAGGTTCGAACTAGCGCTAAGCGATCCCCTGGGTCTGGTGTGTGAGGAATGATCGACACCTGATCAATACCTGATGCAGCGAGCTGCTGAACCTGTTCGCGGCATTCCTCAACCGTGCCTGCAATGGCAAATTTCGACACCATCCGATCCGGTACCAAGTCGCTGTGATCAGCCCCAACCACCATGTGCTGATAATATTCGTAATGCTGGTAGATCTTTGTCACAACGGCCTGCTCGTCTTCAGTCAGCGTGAACGGGAGCGGCCGCTTCAGCACCCGCGCCACATGCGATTTGACATGATCGCGGGCCGCATCACCGTCATCGCCAATCGAGCATGGCGTCCAACAGATTAGTCTAAAGCCTTCGGCCGCTAGATCGCGTCCTGCTTCCTGTGCGCCGGCTTGGATGCAGGCGAACGCACCCTGTAGATACTCCGGCGCCGTACCGACCAGGATAATCGCGCCATCCGCCACTTTGCCTGCCAGGCGAAGCAATCTCGGACCGCTGGCGCCAATGATGATCGGAATGCGCTGCTTGGTCACCCAATCCAGGCGCATGGCACCCTGCCCAAGGTCCACCTCATCGCCGGCTAGGAGTTGCCGAATGGTGCGAATGGCTGTTTCAAGCGCCGTCAGTCGTGACGGTTGGTGGCCAACCGTCTCCACCGCACTATCGCCGGCCCCAATGCCAAGCGCCACTCGGCCACCCGTTAACTCACCCAGGGTTGCCAGTGCACTTGCCGTGACACTGAGATGACGGGTGACCGGATTGGTCACGCCAGTGCCTAACACAATACGTTGCGTGGCCATGGCAGCAGCGCCAAGATTGACGTAGACCTCGCGCCAAATGGCCTGTGAATCCCCCATCCAGAGGTGTGAATAACCCAAGCGCTCCGCTTCTTGCGCCATCTCGACAATGCGACAGGGTGGCTCAGTCGGAAACAATCCGAGGCCAAGCTCGATCGTCGCCATCGCGTCTTACCCCTTCTCAATAACTGCTAAGGTTTCGGGTGGTGGGGTTTGCTCGCTGCGGTCGCGGACAACAATCTCGCCGTTGACAATAACAAACGAAATGCCTGGGATATCGCCGACCGTCAACCCATCTAAAGCATCTTTACCCACCGAGCCGGTGATCTTCCCCATCAGCACCAGGTCGGCTGCCTCGCCTTCGGCAAGAAAGCCCGCCGCTAAGTGATGGGCGCGCGCTGCATTACCGGTAGCGAGGCACCAGGCGACTTCTGGCTCGACCTCGCACAACGAGGCGAGTAAGGCGACGTTGCGTAGCATGGCGCGCGGCAGCACACCAGTGCCCGAGGGCGTATCAGTGCCGATAATAATGCGGTCGAGCGCCTCAGCTCGATGCACCATTTGCATCAGTTCAATATCGCGTCGGAAGCTGCCGGCAGTGGCAATTTCAAGTGTGCAATGCATCTCATTAACCACTGCCTCCATCTCATCAGGTGGCATCGGAATGGGGCCGCCAGTAATGTGGGCGGCAACATCCGGCTGAATTTCGTTCAGCACTTCAAATCCAGCCGGACGGCTGACCCCTGAACGCGACACGCCGCCGGTATGAATCTTGACCACGATGCCGCGCTCGCGACACCAGTTTACGTATCGCTCTGACTCTACTTCATCATCGCCATATGGATAGAAGATGAACTTAGCACAAGCAATTCCCTCTTGGGCAATTTCATCGAAATCCGCTTCTGTTAACCCCGGCGTTAAGAGTAAGGTTCCGGCGTACAGGCGTGGCCCCTTCTGTGGTAGGTTGTCGGCGCAACGCTTGGCGAGGACGGCGAGGTATTTGAACAATTTTGCTTCCGGGTTCTCCAGGGGTAGCCCCGGCACGTGCAGTTCGCCGGCCGACACCAGGCTGGTGACGCCACCGTGCAGATAAGCTTGTTGCCAACCGACGCTGTTTTGCGTCGGCGTGAAGTCGCCAAAGGTCGGATGGACATGCGTATCGATCAGTCCGGGCGCGGCAATTAGGCCTCGGGCGTCGATGATTGTGTCGGCATCAGAGCGCGACGAGGGGAGTTCAGCAATGCGGCCATCTTCGATGTACAGACTAGACGCCTGGAGCAAGGGGTGTCGCCAATCCCCTGTCACCACTGAACCGAGGTTGACGATGAGTAAGGACGACATATCCCCGCTCCTCATAGTTAATTCGCTTTATCGATTTCTTGTGCGCGGCGAAGGTGATCTGAAAGCAAGCCTACTCCCATCGGTGCATCACGTCTACCCTTTTGTGCGGCAAGCAAGATTAATTTGATTCAACCGCCTCTGTATGACCCACTGTAAGTAGGTGGACAAAAGTTCTTCGGCTTTTTGCCTTCGCCCCTGGGGGGAGAGAGTTGGGAGATGGGTCTGGTACTGCCCGCTGCCTTTTGTCTCCGACTGTCCAAAAAGGTCCGGATATGGTAAAAGACACTCAATGCGACATGAGAGACGAAAGACTGTTTGCAAAAGGAGGTGGTAGATGGCGATGCAACTCGGAGTGATTTTTCCGCAAACCGAAATTGGCGCCGATCCCAGTGGGGTGCGTGACTTTGTACAGGCGACAGAGGAACTGGGCTTTAAACATTTGATCGTGTTCGACCATGTGCTGGGTGCAGACACGGCGCACTATCGTGATTGGCAGGGTCCCTACAGTAAAGCGGACACGTTCCACGAGCCGTTTGTGTTATTTGGCTATCTGGCTGCTCTGACGCAGCACTTGGAGTTGGTCACCGCGGTCATTATCCTGGGCCAGCGTCATACCGTCTTGGTGGCCAAGCAAGCGGCCGAGGTTGATGTACTGAGCGGCGGTCGCTTGCGTTTAGGGGTGGGGATCGGATGGAATGCCGTGGAGTATGAAGCGCTGAACGAAAACTTCCATGACCGTGGCAAACGCAGCGAAGAGCAGATCGCCGTCATGCGGGAATTATGGACCCAAGAGAGCGTCAATTTTGAAGGCCGTTGGCACACCATCCGGCATGCTGGGATCAATCCTCTGCCGGTGCAGCGCCCGATTCCGCTGTGGCTTGGTGGACGGGCGGAGGCGGTGGTCGAACGCGTCGGACGTATTGCAGATGGCTGGTTTCCGCAGTTTGCGCCGGATGCCAGCGGGCGGCAGACGCTGGAACGGATGCACAACTACGCCCGAGCCGCCGGGCGTGATCCGCACAGCATCGGCATTGAAGGTCGGGTCAGCCTGCAGGGCACGACGCCGGACCTGCGGCGCCAGGATGCCGAGGCGTGGCAGGACCTTGGCGCCACGCATCTGTCCATCAACACCATGCGCGCCGGGCTCCACACAGTGGCGGAACACATCGCAGCGATCGAAGCTTTTAGAGAGGCGGTGCGCGATTTGGGGGATTAATGGATCGAGATGCCTCTTTTACACCA
>JAPULM010000367.1 GCA_027294925.1 bacterium | reverse complement strand
GCAATTCCTCACTAGCAGCTATGGATTGGGCTAACTCACGGCGCGCCTTAGCCTGAGTTTGTTCAAGTTCCAGCAGCCGTGCCGTAAACGTTTTTAACTGCTGAGCAATGTCTTTTTCTTGGCCGACCCGTTGGCGTTCGATGGCCGTGATTTCGGCGTGCAGTGCTTGGATGTTTTCTTGGCTGGCACAACCGACGATCAATCCGGAACAGAGCAGCGTGATCAATAAGAATACGTGTTTCATAGGTCTTCCTACTGTCGAGTTATGACAAAATTCGCACGACGGTTACGGAACCAGGCATCTTCCGTGTGTTCGAGATCAAGAGGAAATTCTTCACCATAGCTAATGATCGATACTCGCGACGCACTGATACCAAGCGCAGTCAAGTATTGTTTCACTGCATGTGCACGACGTTCGCCTAAAACAAGATTATAGATCGTGGTGCCCCGTTCGTCACAGTGGCCTTCAATTTTGAACTCAATCTGTGGATGTTCCGTCAACCAGGTCGCCTTTCGTTCCAGGAGTGACTTGGCATCCTCACTGAGGGTGTAGCTATCATAGGGAAAATGTACATCTTGATTAACAAAACTTTCTTGCGTCATCGTCGCTGGCGATGCGCTGGGGGTTGTCTCACCCAGGCGGCGGCGCATACTTTCTTCAACGACTTTGCGCTCCTGCTCCTCAATCGCTGTTTGCCTCTCGCGCTCGCGTTGTGCAGTAAGTGCCTCCGTTTCATTTTGAACCGAGGCACTTACTGCAGATTCTTCTGTTGTTTGGCTATCGGATGAGTCAGGCGGATATGGCGAGCGTTTAGTGCATCCAATAACGAGCAAAACAGACAGAAGCATAATGAACACACCGCCGTATAATAGGGCGCGTACAGACATAGACCTTCCTTCTCGATTGTCCGAACAAACAGAGTCTAATCGGCTATGTTGAATGAACCTCGTCGTCGTTTCCAAATCCGTACCGACCCCTGTCGGATCTGAGTTTGGCATCTTGTGGAAGAGCTTACCAGGAGCTTCCGACTTCCTGCAAGGGCGTTCTGTACAACTCTCTGAGATTTAGAAACCGGTTCGAGCGACCCATCGAGGCGATCGACAGGTCGGTCCGCGTGCTGGTAGTGCATAATATTCCTGTACGTTGTGATGTGCGAGATATCGTTGCCAAGTATCACCACGTCTACTTATAAACATCACAAAATGTCCATTTGGCGACCAGGTGGGAGATTCGTAATCACTGCCGCCACTGGTCAAGCGATGCAGACGCTCACCGTCTGAGCGAATGATATAGATGTTGAGACTACGGTCCTCTGCACCACCAACAAACGCAATACGGTCGCCTTGTGGCGACCAGGTGGGCGACGTATTGTAACGCCCCTCATAAGTTAGGCGAAACGGATGGCCACCTCGGATGTCGATTAGGTATAGCTGCGGAGAGCCATTTCGATCTGAGGTAAAGACCAAGCGTCGGCCATCTGGCGCAAAGCTTGGCGATACATCAATGCCTCGATAGGTGGTTAAACGTGTCAATTGTTTTTGCTGGGTATCATAAAGATGAATGTCGCTGTTGCCGTCTATCGTCCGACTCAAGGCGAGATAACGCCCATTGGGCGACCAAGAGCCTGCCAGGGCGAGACCCGGCTCTGAGGTAATACGAGTTTCAGAACCTAACAGCAGATTACGTATATAGAGGTCCGGTGTGCCCGAACGGTATGAGGTATAAGCCAGTAGAAGGCCGTCAGGGGATAAAACCGGCGCAAGATTGAGGGAGCCGTCAGTTACCAGTTGTCGAACCTCGTGCCCATCATAGTCCATCAAAATAATATCTTTACCGCGTCGCCCTGCACCATGTGGCGTGACACATACCACTTGCGTGTTGAAAGGTCCAGGATTACCGGTAAGTGCTTGAAACACCATATCACTAAACCGGTGCGCCATTTCCCGATAACGTCCCGGGGGCGCCACATATTCTTTTCCATTAAAATGACGTTGTTGCCGAGCCACATCATGTAAGACAAGCTCTAACTTTAACTGCGCGCCTGCCGAGATGAATTGTAAGCGCCCGGTAACGACGGCGACAGCGCCTGAAGCGGACCAATTTTGATAGTTCAGGTGATCGAGTGCTTGAGGGACTTCGTCAATGTACGTCGCTGGATCCACAATGCGAAATAACCCTGAGCGCTCAAGATCGTGTTGTAACACGGTGCGGATGCGCCGGCCTAATTCAGGGTCGGCCGTTTCACCCATCAGCTTTGGAATAGCAAGCGGTAGTAGATGACTTCCAACCTGGTCAATATTGATATACAACCGGGTTTGGGCTGCCGCGCATACAACCCAGCTGATCAGAAACATTCCGCTTAGACCTCTACGCCACATCTTTGTCTTTTCCGTCTTATAGTGTCTTTTCAGGTCGCGTTCAGTTTAAAATGCAACTCAAGCTCGAGAAAGGTCCCACCATAGTCCTCGGGCAACGCCGGCAGTGGTTCAACTTGTCTAATAGCGCGTAGGAGCGATTCATCAAACAAGGGATTGTTCGAGGCCTTGAGAAGTTCAAGTTTTGTAATGCGTCCTTCGCGGTCAACAGTCAGCAAGGCTGTAGCTTGCAAATTACGTACGGCATCTTGTCGTAAAGGCAAGATCCAGGCATCAACAACACGTTCCCGTACGGACTCTTGATAAACCCGTAAGCGAACGTGGTGTAAATTTTCGGTTATTTTTGTGCCAGATATGCTTTCGCCATGACTGCTATAGCGCTCCCGTAAGGCTGCGAGCCGTTGTTCAGCTATCGGTTGCTGGATTTGATCGGTTTTTGTCTTGACTGACGCGGGCTGGACGCGGCGTGACGTTGTCGTTGTTTTTTGAACCTCTGCTTTATTAGGTGATGGCGATTTCTTTACAGCGTTTTTTGATTTGCTGCTAGAAGTCGTTTGCTTGTTCTTTGTTTTCGTTGTTGATTTGGCTTTAGTCAGCCGGGCTGGAGAGGGTGTTGCAGCAACAATTGTTTTCTTTGTTTTCGGCGCTCGAGGAGGCTCAGGTTTCAAAGTTGATTGCGGGGATGGTTTAACACGCTTTGTCGGCGTTGTTTGGGGGGAGGCTTCGCCTTCAGACGAAGGTCGATCGGTCAAGGCAAGAGGCGCATCTACCAGAGAGACGGTGTGTGACGAAAATTCATAATGCCTGGGCTTGTTCAACCACCGTGCGCTACTCGCCATACCCACGATGAGAACAGCGTGCAGAAGCATGGACAACAAAAGGTAGATCATAAACGGCTTTCTGCCGGAAAGGCCGAGGTGCCGCTTGATGCTAGAGACATTCATTAGCGCTTAGTAGATGGTTGGGTAATCATACCCAGTTTGACAATACCAGCTTTTTTGATCTCGTCCATCACATGTACTACCGTGCCGTAAGGCACGTCCGTATCAGCCTGCAAATAAATTTTCCGCTGGTGCCGCGTCTTGTAGAGCGCCTTCAATTTAGGACGTAACGCGGCAAGCGTGTAGCCGGTCTGGTTGAGATAAATATCCCCCTTTTTCGTAATCGTGAGGATCACCTGACTTGTTTGTTGTTGCTGGGGGACACCCGTTGCCACAGGTAAGTTTATATCAATTCCTTGCTGCAGCATCGGCGCCGTAATCATAAAGATGATTAGCAATACCAACATCACATCAACCAACGGCGTAATATTAATTTCAGATAGCGTTGTGCGGGGGTATTTTCCTGGGACCATGACACCTTCAATCCGGATTAGCGTGGTGGAAAGGGCCGGTTATTAGAGCGGCTCGCGTCGTACGGAACGATATCATCAAACAGTAAAAGCAAGTGATCTGCAAAGGCATCAAGATCACCCTCCAAACGACGTAGACGATTTAAGTAGTGATTATAGCCGACGACTGCTGGAATTGCCGCAGCCAGTCCTATGGCGGTGATTACGAGGGCCTCTGAAATACCCGGACCAACCACGGCCAATGTAGCGCTACCGCGCTGACCAATTGCATGGAAGGATTGCATGATACCCCACACCGTGCCGAATAAACCGATAAAAGGCGCCACGCTGGCTGTGGTAGCAAGAAACGGTAGCCCGTGTTCAAAGCGATCGATCTCCTCGGCTTGTTCTTGACGTATGACATAGCGCAAGCGCTCTGAAACTGCCGCCGAGACACTCGCGGTGTCATCAGTTGTCAACCAGTTTCCTTCTTCTAAGGTGTCTAGATATTGGTGCGTAGCGCGAAACATCCGGGCAAAGGGCGATGACGCAAAACGCCGTGCCGCAGCGGCCATAATGGCGGTATCATTTGGGGCGTTAAGGGTTGAGAGAAAGTGTTCACTATGCCGGCGGGCTTTGCGAAACAGAAAGGCTTTTTGTATCATAATCCCCCAGCAACCCACCGAAGCAAAAACGAGGGTAGCCAGAACGATCAATTGCACAACGAGGCCAAGACTAACCATCATGGCGATGAGGCTTGACAAACCGGCTGCCAAAAATGATGACATAGCGTTCGATTCCCTTGCTATGATCTTGTGGGCATCCTAACAACTGGCACTTAGCTCATCAGGTTCAGGTACATCGTCAAGGCTGGCAGGACGATGGTTACGAACATCGCTAGAACGGTGGGAAAACAACCCAGAGATGCATTGTATCATGCCAGACAATTTTTTGCATACAACCCTGAACGTGTCCGCTGAGGCAGACGCTATGGGTACAGATATAGGGTGAAGTCGTTGGGTAGATATCCTTTGCGTAGCCGTGCATGCTGGCAAACCATCTGGCAGAAAGTCAGCATTTCCTGTGGCTCGTAATACTGGAAAATTGGATCATTGCTGGCGCCGGGATATCGCTTCAGGAAGTTGATGGCCACGCCATACGTGCTATGGGTAATCATCTCACGAATGACTTGTTGTACGGCAGACAGGTTGTCTCCGAAATTGACGTTAAACGCTCCTGAAGAAAGAATATAATCGAAGCGTTCCTCACCCAGCCCCTGGAGGATGTCATATACTTCAAAATGCACTTGGGGAAACCGCTTCCGGGCACGTTTGACCATGTCAGGCAAGAGATCGTATCCCGTATAGTCGACGGGAATTTTCTCTGCTTCGAGGTAATCGTATAGATCCCCTAGACCACAGCCGACATCCAACACACGACGATGTGCCAGAGAGCCAATTTCAGCAAGAACGGCGAAACGACGAAATTGGGTATATCGACTCTGCCAGCCAAGAGCACGCCAGTCATTACCATAAACCCGCACGTGCCAGCGAAAAAACTCGACCACGGTTTGCTGATTATGAGATTGACGTCTGGGTGTTGAGGGGTTTTCTGGCATACACGTCCCTTTGTTTAAATTTATACGAAAAATGAGGCATTATAAGATAGAAGATAAGGGGCGTCTTTTGTAGCTGTTTTACTGACCCGGCTTAACTCTGTCAAGAGCGAACATTTACAAGGAATTGACACCATAGCGTCAAATCGTTTTTTATTCTGTGAACCATGCCCATTGTTATGGTACTGTAACCAAAATCATCTGTAACAGGAATCTGTAACAAAAAAACTTGACAGGCGACGTGGGATACGCCAGGATTTTGGGCAATAGCGTAGAAATAGCCCCCAAGTGGACGAGATGTCGCCTAGACAATCTTGCGACGAGCAAAAGGGGAAAGCCTTGCTTTTTAAAAGCATTAGCCGATTCCTATCAAACGATTTAGCAATTGATTTAGGCACAGCCAACACTCTGGTGGCTCAACGTGGCAAGGGCATTATTTTATATGAGCCCTCAGTCGTCAGTCTACTTAAGGGAACCAACCGTACACTTGCCATTGGCGCCGAAGCCAAACGTATGCTAGGACGCGCACCCGATACCATCACGGTCGTGCGGCCTTTACGAGGCGGGGTAATTGCCGATTTTGAATGCACCATGGCTATGCTGCGCTATTTCATCATTAAAGCACATGGACGACAACGTCTGGTGCGGCCTCGTATTATTATTGGGGTACCTTCCGGCATCACTCAAGTGGAAAAGCGCGCTGTCCGCGAATCCGGTGAATTAGCAGGCGCGCGAGCTGTGTATTTGGTCGAAGAACCGATGGCTGCGGCCATCGGCGCCGGTATGCCAGTTGAAGAACCGAACGGCAACATGATTATCGACATTGGCGGGGGTACGACGGAAGTGGCGATGATTTCTCTGGCGGATGTTGTTTATAGCCGCTCTGTCCGGGTGGCGGGTGATGCCATGGACGACGCCATCGTTAATTATATGAAGCGTAAACACAATATACTGATCGGTATACGTACTGGCGAAGAAATTAAAATTGCCATCGGTACCGTTGCACCTGCTGATCCCCCTCGCACCATGTTAGTTACGGGCCGCGATCTACTGACCGGCCTGCCGAGAACGATTGAACTCACCGATGCGGAAGTTTGCACTGCCATTGCGGAACCCGTACGCACTATTGTTGAGGCGGTTCTCGTCGCCTTGGAACGTACGCCCCCTGAGTTGGCCGCCGACCTTGTCGACTATGGCGTTATGATGGCTGGCGGCGGTTCTCTCTTGGATGGTCTTGACGGACTCTTGCGTGAGGAAACGGGCTTACCTATCATTGTCGCCGAAAATCCTCTTTTTTCAGTCGTGCAGGGCGTCAGTCGCCTCTTAGACGATATGGAATTGCTTGAAAAAATCGGCCGCGTGTGAGCCTGTTCGTCCCTTTTGATCACCTTCCCCCTTCTGATCTTGCGGATTTTCGTTGCTTTATTTGCACGTCGTATTGTGGCCATCGCCGCGGATGCTTGCTATACTCCGTGAGATTCATCGTAAAAATCAAGGCGTTTTCCTAAACGTGAGGATACGTTATGGCGACGAAATGGACCTATACACGGGAGGCCCTATTACAACTACAACCTGGTGAGGCAGGAAAATATCTCACTAGGCTGGTTCTTAAAGGGCCAAAAATATATGCCCATGCCCGGGAACTCATGGAGACGTATCCACTAACAGATGATCGCTTTAAGATCCATATGGTCCATTATCTACGTGAGACGCTGCCGGGTGGTATAGAAGCATTGTATGAAGCTGTATTGAAAGATATTATGGCTGACAAACCCCAACTGCAGAGCTAGTCTTGCGTAGCACAATTATCCCGCCAGTTTGTTAGAGTGAGATATGTTGTTGTTAAATGTGACATGGCATTTAGAAGCGCTCAGGGCTTCTGTCCGGTTGTACGAGGGCACAGCAAGTCAGAAAGTAGGCAGGAGACAGAGCCGTGGTTCTGGGAGTTGCTATTCTTGGCACCGGAAGTATTGCCACACGTGCATTTGCGCCAGCGCTGAATGCCGTGCATGGCGCTGAGCTGACCGCTGTACTCAGTCGTGATCGTACGCGCGGTGAGGCATTTGCGCAGCACTTTGGCATTCCTGAAGTCTATAACAACCTCGACGCATTGTTAGAGAACCCTCGTGTGCAGGCGATCATTGTGGCCACCCCGGATGCGTCGCATGAAGCACAGGTTATCGCTGCCGCTCAGGCAGGCATCCATGTGTTGTGCGAAAAACCGATGACGGCGACTTACGCTGGTTGCCAACGCATAGCTGAGGCGGTTCGCACCAGTGGTATCACATTTGCCATGGGGTACTCAATGCGTTTCAAAACCGGGCTGCAGCGCGTTGAACAGCTGCTGCAAGAGGAACGCATTGGCCGTGTCCACTATGCTCGAGCTTTATGGACCACCCAGTCCCCGAACGGTCCGCAAGGCTGGCGTGCGCAGAGTGATCAGGCTCGTTACTGGGCGTTGAGCGCTGTCGGTACCCATTTGGTCGATTTGTTGCGCTGGTATTTTGGCGATCCGGCGAGTGTTGGTGGGGGTATGGCGCAACCCGTCTATCAGGGGCCAAATGATGAGGTTGCAGTTCTAGTGTTTAACTATCCGGGGCGATTGTTAGCCGAACTTGCCGTGACGGCTTTATTCCCCGGTGGCAACCGGCTGGAAATCTTTGGCGACCAGGGTAGTATTATTGCTGACAATCTGTTTGGCTACGAGCAGGAGGGCGTTGCGCTCACCTGCAATGGCACATCAATACCCTTTGCGGTTGATGCGCCCGTTGATCCTTTTGTGGCGGAGGTGACCGATTTCGTACAGGCTATCGAGCAAGGCCGTCCGCCACGCGTCACCTTAGAGGATGGGGTGCAGAATGTCTACATCCTTGAAACGGCCCGTGAAGGGCAGGTTCAGACCATACTTTAGGAAGATCTCAGGAGGAAACATTTGATGATATTTGAGCAGATCGATGCCGGTGGTGATCGCAACTTTAGTTATTTAATTGGCGACGACACTAGCGGCGTGTGTGCAATTGTTGACCCTGGTTATGAAACCTCTAAGCTCGAAGCGCGGGTACGTGAGCTGGATCTCAATGTAACGCATATTTTTAACACACATACACACCATGACCATATTGCCGGTAACGATATTTTCCACAAAGACGGTGTCAAACTTGCCGCCTATAAGGAGGCAAAGGTCAATCCGGATATTCACTTGGGCCATGGTGATGAGGTCCAAGTGGGCAATGTCACGGTCAAGGTGTTGTTTACCCCTGGACACTATCTTGACTCCGTTTGTTTGCTTGTCGAAGATAAACTTATTACGGGGGATACGCTATTTGTCGGCTGCATTGGCGGGACCGGTTTTACGGGTAGTAGCACCGAAAAACAATTCCATAGTTTGTTTGAAGTTATCTTGAAATTGGATGATCATGTCGGCGTCTATCCTGGTCATGATTATGGGCAGAAACCAAATTCGACGATTGGTGTCGAACGCGCCAACAACCCCTTTCTGCAACGCACCGATCTGGACGACTTCACGTGGCTCAAGGAACACTGGGAAGAATACAAGGCCGAACACAACATTCCCTAAATGGACCTAAGTCGGCACAACTCAGGCACTGGGCTGACGTTACGTCTTGGTATGTTTTTATCTGAGGCTTCAGGCTATATCGGTGAGAAGATTAGACCTTCGTCTACATGAGTTGCCCACCCGCGAACCATTCGTGGGCGGGCAACCTGTGGTCTGTTGCACTATTTTTTTTGCCCATACACCTCAAAGCCGTTCAAGAAATCAAACATGGTTTGCTTATGCTTAGACATCAGATTCTTGAATGTCCAGGCATAGACCTGGATGGTACCGGCTTCACCAACGTAGTAATACGTTAGGTAGCTCAAAGGCATTGTGTTATACGTGCCTTCGATATTTAGAAACGAGACATCTTTCCCATTTACCACGCGTTTTTCTTGCATAACAATGTCAGCATCAGGCATATGTTTACGGGCACTGGCACTGACGAAATCTTTCACAAAGTCTTCAGTGAGCGCCGCGGTCTCTGCAATAACAGCCCCCCACACTTCTCCTGACACATGTGTAAAACGTCGTTCAATCACGTCATCGGATTTGCCGCTCGCCGACTGCCAAGTTTGATCATCGATCCATATCCCGTATGGAACCGTTTCTCCCCGGATCAGCGTGGTAGCCGTGCCTGGCTTTGTATATGA
>JAPULM010000366.1 GCA_027294925.1 bacterium | reverse complement strand
CTTTATTCTCACTGCCGATACCTAAAGATCGTTACCCACCTCTCAATCTATCTCCTCAGCGGCAACGACAGAAGACGCTCGAAACCCTTGTGGCGGTGCTGTTGCAACAGACAGAGGGACAGCCTGTGCTGTTCATTCTTGAAGATTTGCATTGGATTGACCCTTCGACGCTGGAGTTGTTAGACCTCCTTATTGACCAAACACCAACCGCCGCTCTCTGTGTGCTGCTCACCTGTCGTCCAGCATTCCAACCGCCCTGGAGTAGTCGTTCTTACCTGACCCAGATGACGCTCAATCGTTTATCCCGGAGTCAGATTGAGCGCATGGTTGAGCAGGTAGCGGACGGGAAACCATTGCCAGCAGAAGTCCTTGAGCAAATCACCGAGAAGACCGATGGTGTTCCATTGTTCGTGGAGGAGTTGACCAAAGCAGTCCTGGAATCTGATCATCTGAACGAAGTCGACGGGCAGTATGAGTTGACAGGTTCCCTATCCACATTGGCGATTCCAGCCACACTCCAAGACTCTTTGATGGCTCGTTTGGATCGCCTCGTTACCGCCAAAGCTGTTGCTCAATACGCTGCTGTCATTGGTCGGCAGTTCTCTTACGAGCTACTCCAGGCGGTTTCACAACTGGATGAGATGACGTTACAACGCGAGTTGGGACGATTAGTCAAGGCTGAACTCATCTATCAAAGAGGACTACCACCTCAAACAACGTATCTTTTCAAACACGCCCTGGTGGTAGACACAGCGTATGAGTCCCTGTTGAAAAGCACGAGGCAGCAGTATCACCAACGGATTGCACAGGTGTTGGAGGAACGATTTGCTGAGACCGCTGAGGCGCAGCCTGAACTCCTGGCATATCACTGCACGGAGGCGGGTCTTAACGAACAGGCTATTGTCCGCTGGCACCAAGCAGGCCAGCGGGCGGCCCAGCACTCGGCCAATCTCGAAGCGGTTAACCACCTCACGAAAGGCTTGCAGGTGCTCGCCAGCCTACCCGATGCACCCGAACGCTGGCAGGAAGAACTGGCCTTACAGATCACCCTGGGGCCGGTGTTGATCGCCACCAAAGGCTATGCAGCACCAGAGGTGGAACGCGCCTATGTACGGGCACATGAGCTGTGCCAGCAAGTTGGCGAGACGCCGCAGCTCTTCCCGGCCATACGGGGGCTGTTATTTTTTCATGTGATGCGGGCCGAATACCACACGGCGCGGGAACTGGGAGAGCAGCTTCTCTCCCTGGCCCAACGTGCCCAGGATCCCATGCTGTTGGTGGAGGCGCATCGGGCTCTCGCGACGGTTTTGTACTGGTGTGGCGAGCCGCATGCCGCCGCCGCCCACGCCGAGCGAGGCATGGCGCATTACGACCCACAGCAGCATCGCAGCCTGGCGCTGCGCTATGGCCTGGACTCAGGGACATCGTGCCTCATCTATGCAGGGTTGTCCGGGTGGAATTTGGGTTATCCGGATCAGGCCCGCAGGCGCGCCGCCGAGGCGCTAACGCTGTCGCAAGACCTGTCACATACGCATAACCTGTGTGGCGTGTTGACCCAGGCAACAGCGGTCCATATATACTGTCGCGACGCACAGGTGGTCCAGGAGTATGCGGAGGCGGTCATTACCCTCGCAACCGAGCAAAGCTTTCCCCAGTGGTTGTCGGCAGGCACCGTATTCCAAGGTTGGGCGCGCATGGCTCAAGGGCAAGACGAGGAGGGGCTTGCGCGAATGCAGCAGGGACTAGACGCCTGGCGCAGAACCGAAACACGGCTCGGTCTGCCGTGGTATCTCGCCATGCTGGCCGAGGCGCATGGGAAGTTAGGGCAAGTCGACCAGGGGTTGCACCTACTGGCCGAGGCCCAGTCCATGGTGGACGAAACTGGCGAGCGCTGGTGCGAGGCGGAGCTGTATCGACTTAAGGGAGTGTTACTGCTACAACTGTCTTCGGACAACCACACTGAAGCCGAAACCTGCTTCCACCAAGCCCTCGACATCGCCCGTCGCCAACAAGCCAAATCCTGGGAACTGCGCGCCGCCAGCAGCCTGGCTCGTCTGTGGCAGTCCCAGGGCAAGCGCCAGGACGCCTACGACCTGCTGGCTCCGGTGTATGGATGGTTTACTGAGGGGTTTGACACGGCGGATTTGCAGGAGGCCAAGGCGCTACTAAATGAGTTAGCAGCATAGCACGGTCGTCTGAGATACTCGACGCAGCTTACGTGCTATGCTCGGCCAACTTTACATACCCGTGAGGTTGATGCATATGAGCGTAAAGACCCAAATCATGGTTGGGCTAATTATTCTGAGTATCGTTGATGCGGTGATCCCCATCCCATTTACGGCGCTGACCCTCATCTATGTCGTTCTTCAGCAACCGACATGGTTCACGGATATGGTGCGTGACATATATGGTGCGTGACATATATGGTGCCTGAGTAGGGACAGTGAAGATGGTCAACATGAGACTTCGACACGGCAGACTTGCGGGAGGCAAAAGGGCTTTTGGATGAGTTGACGGAGAGTGATGCATGACATTTGACGACATCCTGGAGCAGATCATCGCACTCTTGAAACGGCAAGGACGTATGTCCTATCGAGCACTCAAGATGCGTTTTGACATCGATGATGAGTATCTCGATGTCCTTAAGGAAGAACTCATTGATGCCCAGCGATTAGTACCGATACCTGAAGACCGCTACCCTCCGCTCGCATTGTCACCGCAACGGCACCGGCAAAGGACGTTCGAAAGCATTGTAACGATGTTGTTACAACAATCGGAGCGCCAACCTGTTCTGTTCATTCTGGAAGATTTGCATTGGACGGACCCTTCTACCCTAGAATTGCTGGACTTATTGATCGACCAAACCCCGACTGCCGTACTCTGTGTTCTGCTGACCTGTCGCCCAGCCTTCCAACCGACCTGGAGCAGTCGTTCCTACTCGACACAGGTGACATTGAATCGATTATCTCGAAACCAGATTGAGCGGGTAGCTGAGCACACAGCAGGTGGGAAACGATTGCCAGCCGAAGTCCTTGAACAAATCACTGAAAAGACAGATGGTGTCCCGCTATTTGTCGAAGAACTCACCAAGACAGTGTTGGAATCAGGGACACTGAAGGAAGTCGACGGGCGGTATGAAATGGTAGGGTCTCTTGCCTCATTGGCAATTCCATCCACCCTTCAGGATTCGTTGATGGCACGGCTTGACCGTCTGCTCAGTGCCAAAGGTATCGCACAAATTGGTGCGACGATTGGCAGGCAGTTCTCTTACGAGCTCCTTCAGGCCGTAGCCCAACTCGATGACGCAACGTTACAGCGAGAATTGAGCCGACTAGTGGAGGCAGAACTCTTGTACCATAGAGGTGCGTTTCTACGCGCCTGAGCTGTATCGTCTCAAGGGAGCTTTGCTCCTGAAGCAGGCGGTCCCCGATGCGTCCCAGGCAGAGGGCTGTTTTCATCAGGCCCTCGATATTGCCCGCCGTCAAGAAGCCAAATCCTGGGAACTCCGCGCCGCCACCAACCTGGCCCGCCTGTGGCAGTGCCAGAACAAGCGCCAGGACGCCTACGACCTGCTGGCTCCGGTGTACGGGTGGTTCACCGAGGGGTTAGACACGGCAGATTGGGGTTTTTTTATTTCTTACCACCAAGATGGGCGTACATGCCTTCGATGTTCAAGGGTAAGAATCGATCGTACATGAACAAGTTTTGATATTTCTCCATCTTGATGCTTTGTTTGATCTCGTCCAACGACTTACCGGCAGCCATTGCCGCCTGCACCTGGTCGCGAAGTTCTTCGATGTATACTCGCATCTGATGCAGCTCGCCCGGCTTGGCAATGAGCATGTAGGGGGCACCATGGGCCGTGATCAGCTTGTTATAGCCCGTAATGGACTCCGCCTTGCGAATCTGCGCTAAGGTGCCATCCAGACTGTCTCGCCCTGCGCCCATGGTCCGGTACGGCAGGCGCTGTGCGCTCACAACGTCAACGATGAACAACGCCTGCTCAGCCGGTGACCGGATCGACGCTGGCATGCTATCAAGGTTAGGTCACGGCCAGCTTGATACGGTCATCCATGCACCTATTTTTTTCGCCATCCCCAGCGCGCCAGATGCGCCTTCATGGAGGGATGCATCGGATCAACGCGTGCCAGCCGGGTCGCTGAGGCGTTCGTCTGGCGCGCGGCAGTCGTGGCAGCCGAGGCACTGACGTCAATGCCGTCCCGGGCAAGGTCCTGGGCGCTAGCCTTCAACGAGACGGTTCCCGGTGGGTGTTGATACCAACCGGGGTCCTTATCATAGGTCGCCAACTGGTCCCGGACTTTAACGATGGTGAACATGCCACCCATGCCAATGTAGTCGCCGAAGGGCCCCACCGTGCCTTTCATCGGGATGCTATTGCGGGGCATCGGCATAATGTCGGTCATCCTGCCCATGCTCATGCCGGTGGGGCCCATGGTCATATAGCTCGGCAGGATCGAGCGAATTTTCTCATCCAGGTCTTCCACATTCGCCCCCACCATGTTCGGAAAGTTGTGGCCCATCTGATTCATGACATGATGAGTCATGTGGCAGTGCATGGCCCAGTCGCCGGGGGCGTCGGCGATGAACTCGATGTTGCGCGTCTGCCCCACAGAGACCAGGACGGTGGTTGTTGGTCGACCCATGCGGGCCATCGCAGAACCGCCTGGACTCGGTAGGCGACCGCTGAGAAGCTGCCCGAGGTCGGTGCGAGCCAACCAGTAGTCGAGAAGCGTTTCGATATAGGCAATGGCGGCCTGAATCTGCTGTTCCCGAGCCCGCAGGATTTCAAACACGCCGAGTTGCATCGCGTTGTACTGCAACTGCACCTCGTTGACAATGCGCACCCTAAGTGGCAGCAGAATGTCGCGATAGTATAGCGCACGGTCCTGCGCCCCCTGCAACCGATCTCGCACCGTGCGGGCCGTCGAGCGAATCCGCACCCCGAGGGCGTAGTATGCCTGCTGGGTTCGTCGCAGTTCCGCCATCGAGCGCCCGGTGCGCGCCTGACCCTGGTCGAATAGGGGGATGGGGAACTCGAGTGTGGGTCCCACTTCCCAGACGCCTTCACTGCGTTCCGCCAGAACCCCCAGGTGAGACTCGGGGAGCAGCGCAGTAGACCGATTCAGCCCCAGTTGTTCACCAGCCACGATTATCCGCTGCCGGGCGCTGGACAGGTCGAGGCTGTGGCGCAGGACTCGACGTTCGAGTCCTTTGAGGGACACCGGTTGGGTCGGAATGTCGGGGAGACGTCTGGCGATTTCCCAGGCGGTGTCCTGCCCCCAGAGACCCATCAGGGTGTTCAGGGCTTCCCGGCTCTGGCGCACCGTAGTCTCAGCCCATCTGAGTTGCACTTTCGCCTCCTCGACAAGGGCCCGCTCCCGTGCTAGGTCGAGGTCCGTGATGTTCCCGGCCTCATGCAGGCGCCGCGTCACCGCCAACGAGACCGCCAGCCCTTGGTCAATTGACTGTAACAGTTCTAGCATCTGCTCATTCGCCTGGTGGCGATAAAAAACAGCCCGCACCGTGGCGGCGAGGTCGAGCACCGCACCCGTTACCTGTAGCTTGACGTCTTCAAACCGGGCCGCCGCCACCCGCTTGCGCAGCGGTATGTAAAAGATGCCTAGAAAATTGATCGCCGCAGCTAGTTCCAGGTCCGGCTGGCCACCAGCCAGCGGGAACGTGGCACTGCCATCAAAAATCGGATTTCTCAGCAGCCCCGCCTGGATCAGATCGGCCTGGGCCACGCCCAGCTCGGCGTAAAGCGCCTGCAGGTCCCGATTGTTCAGCAGCGCTACCTGTATCGCCTCGTCGGGTGACAGCTCGTCTGCCACTAGTGCACGAACCTTCTGAGCAGCCTGCGCGTCCAGCTCGGTGCCGAGGTTCCAGGCCACCTGCATAGCGCTGCGATCTTCGACCGCAGCGCTGACGTCTGAGAACCCGGCCTTCGGGTCAAAGGTCACGCAGCCGGTCAACAGCACGAGCGCAGCCAACACAGATGCAGCTTTTTGTGCCAACCGCACCCTACCTACCGTACGCGACAGGCTCTGGGATGTCATTGGTGTTCTCCTTTGCGTTGTCGTCATTTTTGCAACTTCTCGATCTTGACGATGGCCTTCTTCTGCGTGTCGATGGTAAAGCGGATTTGGTCGCCCGCCTTAAGCCCGTCAAGCAGCGACGCCGGGCTGACTTTGTAGCCCATCGTCATCGCGTCCATAAAGCCTTTGATGTCTCCGTGATCGATCACGACTTGCTCAGTGGCGGGTACCACAGCGATGACCTTTCCCTCTCCGCTGACCGCTTTCGCCATCTCCGGAGGTCGCACGGATGCCAGGTAGGCAGAGATGTCGATCAGTTCTTGTACCGT
>JAPULM010000365.1 GCA_027294925.1 bacterium | reverse complement strand
GACTGGAAAAGTACCCATTTCAAGTTGCATGACTAAGCTCCAGACCTGAGGCGTGTTGCAACGGATCAAATAGGGTGGGTTCCGTCACCGGCGTGCAAATGGCTTGCAGCGCAGTTTGGATAATCCGCAAGCCGAACGCATAATCCTTTTCCGGGCCAAGATTGGGATCGCCGCAAACATGCTCGATGCGTGAACCCCGGATGACCCGATTGGCACCGGTGGTGAGGGCCAGGTCATAGATCGCTGAGATCATGCCGACTGGAATACCGACTCGTTCAATTTCTTTAGCGATCGTTGCACCGCAACGATTACAGGTACCTCAGGTGGCGACTAGGAGACAGGCGTCAACGCGACTTGTCTTGAGGTCCTCGGCAATACGTTGCCCTAGACCACGCGAGATGGCCACCGGGGTGCTCACCCCGGGTAAGGCGTACATCCATTCGAAGACGCCGCCAATAGCGCCTTCCGTTTCCAGCTCGCGCAGGAAGCTCAAGGGCAGAATGTAGTTCGGGTTGCTGTTGACAATGTGGTTGAAATAACCTGCGTGATAAGCTTCCCAATCCTTGCCTGATAAGGTGCTGAGTTGCGCCACCGAATGACGATGGTAACGCGTGGCATTGGCCGATACCTGCTTATCCGGATTACCTGTGCGGACGAGACCGCCGGTGGTGACCATCGCGATGGTAGCCTGCGAGAGATCGGTTAGCGGCGTCGCGGGTATGACGCGCTCCGGAAGATGAATTGGAACTTCAGTGACAAAAGCATCACCGCGCAATTTGGTCTGTAGCATGTCAAGGGCGCGTTTATAGCCGGGCTGTTGACGATTATTGACGCGACGCGTGCCGCGCGGCAGATAGCCTTCGATCTCAGCCGGCCCTAAGTCCTCACCGTGTCCGAGTTTCAAGGCGAGACGGCACATGGCGGCCAAGGCGTCAACCATATCGGTTGAGGTTTCACCGGTTGGAACCATCAGCAGGCCGGCTAAGGCGCCTTGTGCGGCTGGATTTTCCGGATGCATACCGGTGATGGACGGCACGCCTATTGTTTCGGCAATTTTGCACACCTCGGCACAAGCTAGCCCGTAGCGGCCTGAAGCAAAAGCCGGGCCGGCCATTAACACATCCGGCTGCAAAGTCCGTAGGTGGGTTTCGAGTTCGGTCAACGCCTGGTGGCGTTGATCGTGGATGTAATTGTCCCCACACATCAAGGTGCTGACGACCGTCCCTTGCAGCCCTAGCTGTTGCTGTAGGGCACGTCCGGCACCGATGGACCCCTCATGTAGCGATACGCCGACGTTGGCCACGTCTTCGCCACCGATGCCGCCAAAGAATTGGTTCAAATAGTGTACGATGCGTAGCGGCTTTGCCATGCTCACTCTCCTTTGCGTTGCATGTTCGCCATCATGTGACGCTGCAGTTGACGTTTATCCCCTTGCGTTTTTCACCATCTCTCCGCATCATTGATTAAGTATCCGGGCGTAAATCCCCCCCCCCTCTCCTTGGCTAGGGAGAAGGGCAGGGTGAGGGTCGTTTCCGGCACCCTGCTAGGACACGACTCTACGAGAAGTTCTCCTATAGATCAAGTGGAAAGCATGATGGGCGAGGCAACGGCACCCCGACCGGTGGGTGCCCGGCCGCGCGTCTCATATCCCTTTTCTTTCTTGATCTCCGACACACTCTGCGGTATGTAAGAAGGGTTAGTTGTCCTGAAATTCATTTTGCTGTCACAGGAAGCAAGTATATAGCGACCGAACAGCGGCTTAACGACATGATCGAGGGGGTGGTCAAAGCCTTCGTGGTTCTCGTCCCGGGGCATCAGCCCTTGCAAACTTTGGCGGAGGAAATTGCAAGAGCATGTTAAGCAGTTGACCGCGCCGTATAAGTACCCGGGTGAAATTGAATTCGTTACAGAGCTTCCGAAAACCATCAGTGGTAAAATTCGCCGTGTTGAATTGCGGCAACGTGAAGTGGCCCGCAAAACACAGGGTGGCCCACAAACCAAGGCGTTGTAAACCTTAATCGTTTGAAATTGGGGACTTTCGCGTTGACAAGCGAAGGCAATCTCCTTTAAAGTCAAGCTGTTTTGGGTTGGATGTTTAGAGCCCTCAGGGTTGGAGGGGGATGTTTGCATGCAGGTGCGCTGTAATTTCTATGGCTTCACCAATGCCTCGTCCGGTGTTGAATGTTTGATCGAGCGTGATCTTCTCGAAGTTGGTGAGTATTTCCAGTATAGAGAGCAGGACTATATTATTGTTTCGGTCGTCGAGAGTCAGGGATGCTGGTTTGCCAATGTTGTGCCGGAGAGTCAGCGTCGTTTTCTACGACAGCATTCTTTACCGCATCGTTCTGCACATGGTGCCGGCGAGGGTGAGGCCCTCCAGACGTGGCGTGAGCGGGTAACCCGAGCGGAGCATAAGCTCCAGTCGTTGCGGCAGGAACGGGCTCAGTTTGGCGAGCGTCTCGATCATCTCATGCGAATGCTAGAGCTGTTGGCCAAAGATCCTGAAGATATTTAATCTTAGTCCTGCGTGCAGTGCTTTCCGTTGGATGCTGTGCGTTCGCTTGCATGATGGTCGTAAGGAGGGAGTATGTACGCTGAAAAGTTTGAGTTGCTTGAGGCGAAGATTCGCGAGACGGCCATGTTGATGTCGCGTTTACGTGAGGAAAAGCAGCAGCTGGAGCAGAAGAATGCGCAACTCCGGGAGCGTGTTATCGAACTGGAAGAAGAAGCTCGGCAATCCCGTGAAGACGCGGCTAGCTACGCGCCGAATTTGGATAGTCTACTGCAACAACTTGAAACGCTGCAGGACGGTGGCGATGGCTTGTCACAAAGCGTTGATCCTGTTGCCACGTCGATCCAGGAACTGTTGGGCAAAGAGACGCGAGATGCCAACGATCATTTTCAACTCGGTGTGCTGTATGAGCAAAAAGGGCAATTTGAGCAGGCTATTGGTGAATATCAACGTACGCTAGAGTTTGAATCGGAAAATCTCGAGGCTGCCCAACGGTTGGCTTTTTTGCTTGAAAAGCTCAGTCGCGATGCAGAAGCAGCGCCTCTATGGGACAAGATTTGGGCGATGCGTGAGGCACAGTCAACAACCAAACGGCGCCGCCTGCGGTAATTGCTTGTCCTCATGCGACAGGACTATACCGGCGTGGCGACACGCAGTTCGACGTGCATGCCATCCGGATCGTAAACATATACCGAGGTATGCCCTTGCCGTTCTACAGGTCCCCAGAAAATGTCAACCTGGGCTTGTTGTAAGTCTGCAATGACAGCGTCGATCGAAGCCGCATCAATTTGCAAGCACAGATGATCCATGCCGACAGGTTTGTCTTTGTCGGCAGATACGAAATCAGGGCGTGAAAATAAATCGAGTAACTGCTGCCCTGCACGTAAAACTGCAGCGTATCCTCCAGCCTCGTTGGGACCCGAGCGTCTCACAATTTCTAATCCCAGGACGTGTTGGTAAAATGCTAGGGATTGTTCCATGTCGGTCACTTTTAGGGCCAGATGATCGAGCTTTGTCGGCTTGAGCATAACAACCTCCCTTCCGTCTAGTATGGATGTGTCGCAAGATAGAGACATTGTAGGGTGGGCATGTTATCTTGGCAAGGTTAGCACCCCTTATCTTCGGTGTCGGCATACAAACTGCGAGCTGTTGTTGACTTGTAGCGGCGCGCGATGGAGAGGGTTTAACATGGAACTTGGCTTAAAGGGGGATAAAGATTTTTAGACAGTCTCTACAACAATGGCATAAGTGGCTCATCGGTGCAGGGGTCGCGGTGGCACTTGGATGCCTCGCGACGGCTCAGGCCGGCACCATTGGCTTTCCTTCTGCCCGTTTGCAAGCACGGCATTTCCGCTTTGAATTGGTTGGTGATAGTTTCAAAGAAAAACTGAAGAACGATGGCGATGCCGAAGCGGGTACCGGACGTGCACTGGTGACGGCCGCTTTTGGCCTGACCGATTGGAGCGAGATTTATGCACGTGTCGGTATGGCCGAATTTAGCGTGAAGGCGGATTTGTTTAACGGTAGCTTTGGCTTTGCCTATGGCGGTGGTGTCCGTTTGCGTTTGTTATCTTTTCCACTCGGCGTTTTGGGCGTATCTGCCCAATACCTGCGTTTTACCAGCGATGATTCAGACAGCGCTGGAGAAGCCAGAGACGGTGAGTGGGAAGAGGTTGATCTGACGGCCGGTATTGGCACTAAACGATTTGGGGCGTTTCAGTTTTATACTGGCGGTGTATTTCATTATAGCGACGTTGTTATTGATGGCGAGGAGCCTACATCGCGGGTTAGCCTGGAAGCCGAAACGCCGTTCCGGCTTCTACTCGGGGTGAATATCTACCCCCTATTGGATTTCCCGGGCGGCAATTTTGTCGTCAATATCGAAGCGCGCTTGATTGGTGAAATACCACAATTTACGCTAGGAGTGCAGTATGCATTTTAACCGTCTCGGCGGCTTTAAGCCTGCCTACATGCACGTGGCGCTCATTTTGCTTGTGCTCGTTATGGTGGCCGGCTGCAAAGAAAATATTCCCGATGATGATGATGTGTTCGATAACGCCAAGAACCGGGTTGCGGACAACGTGTTGGACGACATTACTAAAGAATCAGAGGCGGTGTTGCGTAATCTGACTAATTTGATCGCCGCCTTACCGCAAATCTGCGCCACCCCGTTGGCGAAATTGGGAGCGTTTGAATCCGCTCTACCGGTTTTAGGGCGTCCTGATTCGGTTGTGCTCATAGGGGAGGATGATGAGGATACCGAGGAGGGTATTTTTTTCAACAGCTGGGTTCTGAGTTGGCTTAATGTCATACTCGGTGATGATGATACCTCGCTTGATGAAGATACGGATACGCCGCCGGTTGATATAACACTCAATGTGCGGCACCAGACGTCACAACTCCCGATACCGTTTACGCTAGTGCCTCAGTCGGCGCTTTTGGCGACCGCGACGGTGGGGCAGCCACCCTCTCTGGAAGCAGGCAATACGGAAGGTTTTTTCTTGTACCAAGACGCGCCAACGGGCGTGTGGATGCTGCGTTGGCGTGCTATAGATACGGCTAAAGTTTTTTCAGGAACGATCAGTTCTGCTACGTTTTCACGTGTGATCAGACGCGTCTCCGAGGCGCCGCGGGACGTGGTCGAGAGCTTGGAACAAGAAGGCTTGGCGACACGGCTTCGATTTCGTGAGACGACAACGCCGACAGAAAACAAAGGCTTTACGTTTTACGCTCGCCCTGGGGAGCGTATAAGCTTTGAGTTGCGCATTGGGCCCAATGAAGATGACCTCGAGCCGATTACATTCGATCAATTGCGCATTGGCGCTGGTGATCAGCAATTACCTGCTGACCAAGACCTTGAAGAATTTCATCTGGCGACGAATTTGCCGATGAATCCGACAGGCGAACCGGCGTTTACGGTGGGGGCGGAACTAGGAACGTTTATCTGGCAAGAGGTTGCGAGTAATACCTGCAGTCTCGGCGCAGACCAATGGCATGTTCGGTTTAGTACCACAGGTGATCGGACGACAACGTTTACGGGTAAGGTCACGGCCATAGAAGATGACACGTCAGCCGAGTTAACGTTTGTATCCATCGGCAACTGCGAAGATGACCGACAGGATGGCGGGCAGACCTTGGATTATACCTGTACGCTGCAGGGTGCCCAAAGCGCTGGTTATGATGTCTGCGTGACGCGTGGCCATCGCGTTTTATTTACTCCTGCTGTTGACGATGTGGCGGATCCGCGCCTGGCTTTCGTCGGGTCGGACCGAGAGCTCCCCCTGGCGGCGGATCCATTGAATATTTTGTTTGATGTGGATCTCGTGGAGCGGCAGTCAAACCGTAATCTAACGTTGGCTGACGCCGAAATTGTTTTAAGCGGCAATAACGATTTGGATGGTGTCTTACGGCTCAATCCGGACCAGGTCACTTTAGAACCGCTGTGTGGACGATTGCCGGTGGAAATTGAAATGATCATACGCCCTATGGTGGCGTTGACGTTTGGACCTGGCGAGGCGCTTGTGCAGCCGAGAGTGCGTTTGAACGGGGGTGGAGATTATTCGACCAATCGTTTTGACGGCAGTCTCTATACGTTTCAGGAAGTGGAGTTTTTGGACGAGGCGGTTGATACGTTAGACGACAGGCGTTTTCCGGACCGTGGGCGTATCGAACTTCGAACACGCCTGGAGGATGAAGTGGAGAATACCGTGATCACGGCAGAGATGGACGAGATCGAACATGAGAGTGGCGTGACGCGGGTTCCCATTGAACTTGATATCAACATCAGCAGTGTGGTTTTTGAATTTGACGATGAGGTGGTTAAACTCTCAGTGGAGTGAGCAAAACATCAGCCAGGTCGACGCCTCAGATGTTATGACAAGCTACAAAATGCTCGCTACCGCGGTCGGTCAACTCAGGATCTACCTCACCGCAGATATCGGTTGCCAACGGACAGCGTCCAAACAGCCGACAGCCGGGAGGCGGATCAACCGGCGTTGCCACTTCACCCTGTAGGATAAGACGCGGTGGCGGTTTCAGGGGGTCGGCTTCCGGTACAGCTGCGAGTAGGGCTTTGGTGTACGGATGTTGTGCCTGAGAAAAGATCTCCTGCACCGGGCCGGTTTCAACAATTTTGCCCACATACATCACTGCCACGCGATCACTGATGTGTCGGATGACGCTCAAGTCATGCGCGATAAAGAGATAGGTTAGATTAAACTCTTCCTGAAGTTCTCGGAACAAGTTCAAAATTTGTGCCTGGATCGATACGTCGAGTGCAGAGACCGGCTCATCGCCAATAATCAGCTCAGGGCTAACAGCCAACGCCCGGGCGATGGCAATGCGCTGCCGTTGTCCGCCACTGAATTCGTGCGGATAGCGGTCGATATGTTCGATGCCTAGGCCTACTAGACGTAGAAGATGCAAGACGTGGCGTCGTTTGGCGGTCCATCCCTGTTCAAGCTTGTGGACTTCTAAAGGGCGGCTCAGAATCTGCATAACGGTTTTACGGGGATTCAGCGAGTTGTACGGATCCTGAAAGACCAGTTGAACCGTTTTACGAACTTCCAGCATGCGTTGACGGGGAAAGTTGAGGAGATCTTCCCCTCTAAGATCGATTTCCCCACTAGTGGGTTCAACCAACCGTGTGATGAGCCGGGCGGTGGTCGATTTGCCATAGCCACTCTCGCCGACGAGACCCAAGGTTTCGCCGGCTTTGATGAAGAAATTGATGCCGTCAACCGCTTTCAACGTCCGTACTTTACCCGTCAGGCGTGAGACGGCGTCATTGTTTAGCAAAAAGTGCTTGGTAAGGTTTCTGACTTCAAGAAGATTGTCATTCATACGTCAGCTGTCCATCACGTCTTAGTTGTGGAGATGGCATGCGACAAAATGCCCGGGTGCAACTTCTTTCATTTGAGGAATCTCTTGAGTACAGATGTCCATCGCATGCTCACAGCGTGGATTGAACTTACACCCTGTCGGTGGTTCCAGCATATTGCAGACCAGTCCTTTGATTGGCGTGAGGAATTTGGTCTGTGTATCCAGCCTGGGAATCGAGTTTAACAAGCCAATGGTATAGGGGTGCAGCGGGTTCGAGAAAATTTCCTTCGTAGTGCCGCGTTCGACTATATGGGAAGCGTACATAACGCCAATGGTGTCACAGGTATGAGCCACTACACCGAGGTTGTGCGTAATAAAGATTAGCGACATATTGAAGCGTTCGATCATACTTCGAATCAGCTCCAGAATGGTTGCTTGAATAGTCACATCGAGCGCCGTCGTTGGTTCATCGGCAATTAAAAAGGCGGGGTCACAACTTAACGCCATGGCCAGCATGACCCGTTGTCGCATGCCACCGCTGAACTCGTGCACATAATTGTCATAGCGTGAGGCCGGCGATGGAATGCCAACCATTTGCATGAGTTCGATGACGCGTTCTTTGGCTTCTCTCTTGGTCATGCCAAGGTTGGTACGTAGCGCATCGGCAATTTGGTTGCCAACTGTAAATACAGGGTTTAGGGCGCTCATCGGCTCTTGGAACACCATGGCAATTTTTTTGCCGCGTAACCCTCGCATTTGTTGCGTAGAGTATTCTAGAATATTTTCGCCCTCAAATTGTATACGGCCGCGTACGATCTCTCCAGGTGGCGTAGGGATCAGGCGCATGATGGACCGGGCGGTGACCGTCTTGCCGGAACCGGACTCCCCCACTAAACCGAATGTCTCACCTCGATTGACCTTTAAATTGACGCTATCCACTGCGGTCAAGTGACCTCGCTTGAGATGAAACCGAATCGTTACATCTTCCAGTTGTAATACTGTATCAGCCATATACCGCCACGCTCCCTGTCACGTTATCTACTTGCGCCGCTACGCTGAGAGATTGCTCGAGAGGGAGCCTAACATACGGACTTCTTGACACAATGTCAAGCCTGAAATGGGTCGTGTTGGAATCTTTCGCGCCGGGGTGGGTAGCCAAGAAGGCAAGGGAGCAAGTTTGGCTTAGTAATCAGCCATCAGACGTAAAATTTGTTCGACGCACGCGTCAACAGAAAGCGTTGCCGTATCAAGGAGAAGAGCCGGAGCATGCGGCTCTTCATAGGGAGCGGAGATGCCGGTGAAGTTTTGCAATTCGCCTGCCCGTGCCTTCATGTAAAGCCCCTTAGGGTCTCGTTCTTCGCAGACATCGAGTGGGGCTTTGACGAAGATTTCGACAAAGCGCTTTACACCAATCAGGCTTCTCGCCTGCTCTCGCTCTTCACGGTAGGGTGAGATTAGCGATGCAAGGATGATGCACCCGGCATCGTTGAATAGTCGTGACACTTCGGCTACGCGTCGGATATTTTCTTTACGGTCATAGCGTGAGAACCCTAGGTCGTTGCACAAACCGGCGCGCATATTATCACCATCCAGACGGTATACGTGACGTCCAGCATCGAAAAGCCGCCGTTCAAGCGCACTCGCAATGGTTGATTTGCCCGATCCTGACAGGCCAGTGAACCACAGAGTGAGTCCCCGCTGAGCAAGTCTCGCCTCGCGTTCCGCTTGGGTGACATGCCCTTGGTGACGGTGAATGTTCCGTACCCGGAGCGTATCGTTCTCGTCATGCAAGCGCTCGGCAGGAACGCGGTCGATAATCATACCCGCGCCTACCGTGTTATTGCTCAACGGATCGATGATAATGACGCTTCCCATCGCGCGGTTGTCTTTGTAGGTATCGAAAAACAACGGCTGGTTGGTTTGCAAGGCAACGCGACCGATCTCGTTGAGACTCAAGTGATCGACTGCAGAGCGACTGAGGGTGTTGACATCAACCTGGTAACGGATGTCGACAATACGTCCCCGCGTCAGGCGTGTTGTTTGCTTGATCAGGTAGGGCGTTGCCGGGTCCATCGGAACGTCGCTTAGCCATACCACCATGGCCTCGAAATGGTTGCCAATGTGGGGGATGTTACCCGGTCGTACAAGGAGGTCGCCACGGCTCACGTCCACTTCATCGGTTAGCGTCACGACGACCGACTGCGACGCATATGCCTGATCAAGCTCCTTATCAAACAAGTGAATACTCTTGATGTGTGTCTGCCGCATTGAAGGCAGTACCATGACTTCTTCTCCCACCCTGATACGTCCCGAGGCCACCCGACCGGAGAAGCCCCGGAAGGTGTGGTCGGGTCGGATGACATACTGGATTGGCAGGCGGAAGTCGATGAGGTTGCGGTCGCTTCCGACATAAACCGTCTCGAGGTATTCCATCACCGACTCACCATAGTACCAGGGCATATGGCGGCTTGGTTCGACCACATTGTCTCCGAGTAGCGCGCTGACGGGAATGAATTTGAGTTCGATGATGCCGAGCTTGGTGGCGAAGCTGGTATACTGGTCGCGAATCTCATTAAACACGGTCTCGTCATAGCCCACCAGGTCCATCTTGTTGATGGCGACCAACAGGCGCGGAATACCTAAGAGCGATGCAATGAAGGAATGCCGCTTGGTCTGGGTAGTCATCCCCTGAGACGCGTCGATCAGAATAATCGCCAGGTTTGCAGTTGATGCCCCGGTGGCCATATTGCGGGTATATTGCTCATGCCCCGGCGTATCAGCAATGATGAAATTCCGCTTTGGGGTAGAAAAGTACCGGTAGGCAACATCGATCGTGATGCCTTGTTCGCGCTCGGCTTTGAGACCGTCGGTCAACAGGGAAAAGTCGATTGCCTGTCCGTCAACGTCCTGCCTGGCGTCTCCACGCAAGGCCGCTAGTTGATCCTCAAAGATGTTTTTCGAGTCGTGCAACAGGCGTCCAATCAGAGTCGATT
>JAPULM010000364.1 GCA_027294925.1 bacterium | reverse complement strand
AGGCCGGCCTGATCATCGTGCCGGCGCTGATTCTTTCGGGCTTGAGTGGGGTGATCAGCGGACGGCTCAATGATATGATCTCACCCGCCTTAATGGCCATCGTCGGTTTTGCCGCTCTGACCGGGGTGTTTTTTGGCTTCGCCTCGTTTACGGCGTTGACCACGGCCGGGGTGTTGGTGGGATACATTATTTTCTACCGCATTTGTATGTTTTCCACCGTGACCTCCTTGACCGCCTTGAATGTTCAGGTGATGCCGCCGGAGCAAATCCGTATGGGGCAGGGGTTAATGGGTGTGGTGCGCAACATCGGATCGAGCCTCGGCGTCACCGTCACCAGCGCTCTGTTCGAACGGCGGCGCATCACCCACCAATTGCGCGCCTACGATGCGTATAACGAGACCTCCGCCATGCACGGGGCAACCTTCGACGAGGTCAAGCGGTATCTGCGTCAATCCGGTATTGTCGGCGGCGATGCCAATCGCGCCGCCCTCCGCGCCATCAAACAGCAAATCGATATTGAAGCCATTGTCGCAGCCTTCCGTGACAGCTTCATGATGATCAGCATTGCCTTTCTTCTGGCCAGTTTGCCTATGGTGTGGCTTTCCGTCCGGCGGCTGGCCAGTTCCCCAAGCCAGGCACCAGGCCATCTGTGATCGTTGTAGACCATCTCTACGGCTCGCCGTAGAATCGTACGGCGTTGTCCCACATCAATTTCTGCATTTGTGCTGCGTTTAGGCTGTTCCAGGCCAGTGCATGATCCGGCGAGTTGGGGAACATGCATTCGGGATGTGGGTAGTCAGACGCATACATCAGCATGTTGTCGCCCATGAAGTCCATCACCATTTTGATCATATCTTCGCCTTCGTGCATTTCGATGCTCGCGAAGAAACGTCCACCGCTCATATAATCGCTGATTTTCGCCTCGAGTTTGGCCGTCGTGCCGACATACTCGGTCTGATCATCCATGCGCCGAGCCCAGAAGGGTAGCCAGCCACAGCCACATTCCAGAATGCCAAAGCGAAGATCGGGATAGCGGTCCATGATGCCGGAGCCGATGAACGAACCGACAGCCTTCATGGCGCCCCAGGGATGGGCGCAAAGTCGCCCCAAGAATAAATTGTCGTCCAGGTCGCGATAGCCGGGGAAGTAGGGTGGATCCCAGGTCAAGCTATGGTGCACCACAGCCAGGCCCGCTTCCTGCGCGGCGGCCCAGATGGGGTTAAGGTCAGGATGATCCAGTGGCATATCCATGCCAGGAAACGGCCATATGCCGACCGCCCAGCGTGATTTCCCCCATGTTTTAATCTCTTGTACGGACGCCTCAATGGCGGTTCCGGTGATGACCATCAGCGCTTTAAGGCGGCCCGGATATTTGCCGCAAAAATCGTCCATGTAGCGATGATAAGCTCGGATTAAACCCATTTCCAGTTCCGCATCTTTCAACTGCACCACCCCCATGGTGACGCCAGGCACCATGAGCTGCACGTCCACGCCTTCCTCGTCCATATCTCGGATGCGCGCGTCCACCTGATCGTCCGCCACGCCCAGGGACGGGAGTTTGCTGCCTTGGAACTTGCCGTAGTTGGCGACCGGCTCGACGGGTGGCTCGGCCTGCCCGAGAATCCGCCGGTAGGCTACCTTGCCCACGGCATACCGGTGTCGCCCCTCGCTATACCTCGTGCTCTGCGTTCCATTGTCCGCCGGTAAGGGTAGTTTGTAGCGCTCAAGCTCAGGTAGCCGCTTGCGAAAACCCGGATCATAATAGTGCTCGACAACCTCTACCGTTGGCTGAATATGGGTATCGGTGTCCCAAATTTTGTAACCATTCTTCACAGCGATTCTCCTTACCCTGAGACGGATTTTGTGGCTATATTGTCCACTATATACCTGGACGACGCATCACTCAAGCAGCACGTGCTGGCCCTCAGCAGAATCTTCTGTTATGATGGCTTTTGCCTATCTGGAAGTCGACTGCCTTTTGCCCGCCTGGCTTAGGCATTGGCAGGCGGCCACCGTGACCTGTGATAGCCGGTTGTAAGCCCGGCTGGCTTTGACTTGAGGAGGAGGAATCATGCAACGAAGACGCCTTTATGTACGACTATTTCTCACCGTAACCTGTGTATTGTTGATGGTGGGCTGGGATGGCTGATCTTCACCGCCCAGGATGCGGATCTCACCGCCGAGGTTATCCTGGGCATGGTGCTTATCGGCGCCATTTGGATTCTGCTGGATCGTTACATCCTACGTCCTATTGAAGCCGACACTATTCAACGCTGGGGATTGGTACAACGATGAGACGGTTGCAAGCCGTATCGTACAACCTCCAGCGCCGTTTTGGCCATCAACGGCTGCGCCGTATTGTCCTGGGGGCGATTCCGTTCCTTATCCTCTTGACCCTGTGGCTGATGAACGGCATATTCGGCTGGCTAGCGCCGGTCTACATTCCGCCGTTGGCAGCGGTCTGGGAGGCGATTTTCACCCTGCAAGAAGATTGCTCAGGTTTGAGCCGTGTGTTGACCCTGGACTATGACTGCCTTTTGACCACCCATATTCTGTCGAGTCTAGGACGAGTGGCCATGAGTCTGCTTATTGGCATTCCCGCCGGGGTGGCGTTGGGCGTGTTGGCCGGTATGCATCGGCGTATCGGCCATGTGCTTGAACCGATTGGGGTGTTCGCCAACGCCGTCTCGGGCATCGCGTGGATGCCACTCGCCATTGTCTGGTTCGGCGTTGGTTGGCTGACGACGCTCTTTATCTTGCTGAACACCATCTTTTGGCTCGTCTTCTTTAACACCTTGCTTGGCGTGCGAAGCGTACCTCGGGTATACGAGCACAGTGTCCTCACATTGGGTGGAAAACGCAGCTAGGTCATCACGCAGGTCTATATTCCCGGTGCGTTGCCTAGCATCGTGACCGGGATACGGATGAGCACGGGATTTGGCTGGAGAGCCCTTATTGCCGCCGAGATGATCGGTGGTGATAGTGGACTCGGTTTCATGATTTTTGTTTCGGCGCAGGAATATAAGATTGAGGAAGTGTTCCTGGGGGTGATCATCATTGCTGTCATCTGGATGTTTACGGACCGTTTATGTCTGGTACCGCTCGAGAAATGGACCATTCAGAGGTGGGGACTGGTCTGGAGGCCATCCTAATATGCAGCCAACAGAAACATTATCCGCTTCCACCTCAGGTACGAGGCGAAAGCGGCGCCGGCGCGATCATCCGACTGTGCGCTTTTTGTGCGTGGTGGGTATGCTGTTGGGGGTATATATGGCCTACGGCTATCTTACCGGTCCACGGCGCATCACAAGCCGCCTGCATGCCTGCTTGGCGCAACATCCCGCCACCGTTCATCTTCGCGTCACGTCAAAATTTTCGCCGGAAGAATTCCACATCCGTATTTATCAGCAAGTGGGCAGCTTACGTGGTGTGGCAGGCAACACCGCGACTCTTTATACAGTTACCCCTGCCCATGTACGTTTCCTCTCCCGTTACTACTGGATACAGCAGATTGATCTGATGGGAGAAATCGCACAAGAGACCTGTGTACCCCAAACCTAAAGGAGAGACATGATGGCTGGAACTGATCCGCATCAAGTATGTTTGACCGGTGAAAACTCGTTCATTCGCCTGACCCACGCAGCCGACGGCCCATTAACTACTCGAACGAGTCACTGGCGCGTTCTCTGGTCGCCCGCCGGGGTGGGACATGTGCTGTTCATGCAGAGTGAGCTGACAAACGACGGGATACGTATTTATAGCGATAACATTGCCCTAGCGCGCTGGCTACAAAACGAAATCGAGGTTTTTTTATACCCGGCATTTGCCGATCAACAACTGCCGGTGCTTGAAGCGGCCTTCGAGAAGTGGGGCGATGGGCAAGCCTACTGGACTGAACACGTGGAATCCGATGACGACATCATTCGTTTAACTTGGTATGATTTCTACGAGCCGTTTATGATCACCGTGGCCGCCGGCAGTGTTGAGGGCCGCCCGCACGGGGTGTACAGTTGTTTTATCCCTGCCCGTCGTGCGCAGCTAACGCTCAACGGCGACGTAGCCGCCGGACAAGTGCTTCTACAAGACCGCGATGGGCGGCAGAGCAGTACGGCTTGCATCGCCTGGTCGGAAACCTGGGTGCGACCTTATCAGTAAAGCGCCTGGCGTATGGGACGCGTGGACCTGGCGTCAACGGCGCATCAGCAGATTATGTCTCTGGCCGACAATATTGGTGATGAACGCGAAAACTTACATGTGCAAGCCGTCGATGCTTTACAATAGGGCGAACGTGCAAAAGCCTTCGAGCTATTGGAACAAATATCGGCGCAATACCCGACGGATCGTTTGGCTGTCCGCACTCTCGGTCTTAATTGTATTCAGCAGGGCGACTATGAAGGTGGTATGCCGATTGCACGCCGAAGTCTCGATGCGGATCCGGACGAGTCGCAGTTTATGACCATGCTGGGATTTTTCCTGGAGCAATCGGGCTACAATGAGGAAGGTTTGGCGATGAGCGCGCGTTCACTAGCGCTGGATCCGACCAATCTTTATACCTATGGTCTTCACCCTGACACTTTTGCGTTTGTCGAAGCCCGACAGGTATTACACGCCGTGGCTTGATCGTTGAGGCGATTTAGTTTCTATGATTCCGCCATTGCAGTAACGGCTTCGGGTTGCGCCTGGGGTGTCGGATTGACTTTCGGGTCTCGGCTGTCTTTCTGATCGAGTTTGGTGTTGCCATTTTTGCTAGTAATGGCTTTGCCATTCGGCAACATATTCTCGATCGTCGGGAGGCATGACCGGTTTTCTTTTATTTGTTGTTCCGACAGCATTTTGCATGTGCCATCCAAGATGCCGCCCTTGTCTATCGTAATAGCAGCCGTCTTCACGTCCCCACATACAACGCCTGTCATACCAATACTGAGCTGCTTGAGAGCCGTAATATTACCGGTAACCTTGCCATGTACGGATATATATTCTGCAACAATGTCTGCTTCGATAATAGCGGACTTGTTTAAGATAACCTGGCTTTCACACTTCAGTCGCCCTTTGAAACTGCCTTCGATGCAGATGCTATTTTGGGTTAGCAAGACACCTGCAAACATCGATTCCGAACCGATCACGGTGTCGATGTGGCGTGGTTTATTCTTGTTACGCTTTTTTTTGGCAAAGCCTCGCATCTTGGCACCTCATAGGTTGAATGATTTGAATGGACGATTCCACACAAAATCCAACGGATTAACGTACTTGCCGTCGACTAAAATACCGTAGTGAAGGTGCGTTCCCGTGCTACGACCGGTATTACCCATGTATCCAATCACGTCACCTCGTTTGACCGTTTGCCCAACCTTTACAGCCGCAACCGCCAAGTGGCCATATAACGTTTTGATCTGGCTTGAATGGTCTAACTTGACATAGACACCTAGATATTTGTCCTTACCGACCTTTAGGACCTTAGCATCGGCCGGTGCGATGATGGGCGATTCCCGAGGGCCGGCGATATCAATGCCATAGTGAAAATCTCGTTTGCTTCCTGATATGGGTTCTTTACGCCAGCCAAAACGTCCTGACAGCCATACTTTCTCAGAGGCGACAGGTAGTAGTTGCGGAATCCGTTTTGATTGCAGCTGTTTCTCATTCAAATAGGCTAGTATTTCTTGAAGTCCGTTGTGTAGCGACTTTGACGTATCGAAAAATGTTCCATCTCCCTCCGTTACTAGGCTAACCCGTATCGAAGCATGTTGTTCCGGCAAGTGAACGTCGCTTAGAGGACCCATACCGCCTTGGTTGGATCTTTCAATGAGACGGGGACGCTCATTCAAGCCAAGAAAGCGTCGGATCTTGTTTTCCGTACTCTGGATCGCATGTAACTCACCGAGGATAAGCTGTTTCTCTTCCCACAGTTCTTGAGTTTCACGTACCTGAGTGTGCAGAAAAATATCTTTTTTCGTTAACTGATTTTTTAAAATGTGGTACTGCTTCTCCTGCATAACGACCTGTTGGTACATATGATTTATCCAAAAAGAGCCCACGATCGGCATGCATAGCAGAAAGCCACCCCCCAATATGGTAGCAAAGATGAGAGGTTTTGATACAGAAATCGTCCGGCAGCGCGATTTGCTTTTCGATACCCAGACAAGCGTTAAGTTAGGCATAAGGGAGCCTTTCTCATGTTCTCACGGTAAGGAAGTAACAGCTCGTACATAATTCTATCCATAAGTTTTTTGAATTGACCAACTCTTCTGTTGCTGTTCTGTCCAAAGTGGGGATAAATGGGTAGATATTTTCGGAATCGCTCGACATGCTGAGGCTGATTACTGACTGCAGTTGTGAGGTCGTCGATCGGGATAGCGGTCCATCATGCCGGCTCCGATAAAAGCGGCTATAAATCGCATTGCGCCCCAAGGATGTGATGTGAGGCGGCCTAGAAATATATTTTCCCATAGATCCGGAAAATAAGGCGGATTCCAGGTCAAACTATGATTCGCAATGGCCAGGTCGTGTGCCTGTGCGGCTTGCCAAATCGGTTCCAGATCCGGGTGATCGGCCGGCATGTCCATGTCCAACAGTGGTAACATGGCGACTACCCACTTTGACCTACCCCATTGTTGGATGTCGTGCACGGCTTCATCAACATTTCGTGTAGAAGCCACAATCAAGCCTTTAAGCCGCTCGGGGAATTGTCCGCAAAAGTCTACCATATAGCAATGATAGGCCTGGATCAAGCCTACTTCGAGCGTCGGGTCATCCAATCCGACAACGCTGCTCCATCCCGTCGGAATCAGAAGATGGACATCCGATCCTTCGTCGTCCATGTCCATCACTCGGTTTTCAGGCGCGTCATCTTGTACGTGAGGTCGAGCCGGTTTTGATCCCTGCCAATTGGCGCCTCGTCCTGTAAATTCAGAATCGGGGTCAGAGGTGCCCAGAATGCGTCGGTAAAATTTTGTTCCAACACGATACTGCTGGAGCTTTGCCGACCCCTGAGCCGTTTGGCCGAATTGCTGACGATAGGGCTCCAGTTCCGAAAGTCGCGCTCTGAAGCTTGGATCTACATAGCGGTCAAGGACGTCCGCAGCAGGGTTGACATGCGTATCCGAGTCGTCAACATTGAATCCCTGTCTCATGCGATGTTTCCTTTCGGGCTATACCATCGGCTCGGCCTCAATTGTGATTAGGTAACTGTATTGTTCCGTAGATGCCGTACGACATAGGAAAGATCAAGGTTTAGTCACACTTGAAATTGCTTATTGAAGGTAGTCTTGTCGCCAACGGGCATAGTCTTGCTGCTTTAGTGCAATATTTAATAGATCATTTGAGGCTACTTTATCATTAAGAGCCGCGGGTGAGCCGCCATCTCGAAGGTGTTTAAGGGTGTCATAAACGGCTTTTACGCCGGCGTAAAACGGCATATGTCCTTGTAGGGCGATGCGCACACCAGCGGCGCCTAGGCGTTGGCGATCTGACATTTCTGGCGCTCCACCACCCATCAGAAGGGGCAGGGACGTTGCCTGACGGACGACCTCTAACTGCTCCCAGTTTCGCGTGCCGGTAAGAAAGAGCGCGTCAATGCCGGTTTCTGCATAGGCTTTAATCCGTCTTTGAGCTTCCTCCAGACTAACAAAACGTAGGACGGCTGTGCGGCCAATAATCACCAGGGTTGAGTCTTGTCGTGCGTGCACGGCGCTACGCAGTTTACCAACCATTTCTGCTTGCGAGATTAATCCATCATTCCCGCCTCCAAACGATAGGGGCAAGACCGTATCTTCAATGGTCAGGGCGGATACGCCGGCCGTTTCCAATTCTTCTACCGTCCGCATGACATTCAATGCGTTGCCATAGCCATGATCTGCATCGACCATTAGGCTCAAATTACTTCCCCGTGTGATGCGGCCGATTTGCTCGGCAAACTCCGTTAATGTGAGCACGACGAGATCCGGCGCTCCTAATACCGTTGCCGAAGCAATAGAGCCGGCGAACATGCCGATTTCGAACCCCAAGGATTCCGCTATGCGGGCTGATATAGGGTCGAATACTGAAGCCGGATGCACACATTCGTCACCTGCTAATACCTGGCGATAGCGTTCACGGCGTTGAGACAATAACATGGCGGTTTCCCTTGCAATGAGAGGATTGGGCTTCATATGATCACAACGCCTGCCGTCGCGTTCTCTGTTGCAAAAATCTATGCTAGGATGTCTCGACAAGCATGTTATTGCATCATACCGTATTTCACCTCCAAGCAGGAAAGGAAAATAATGTCTAGTCGTGAGGCGTTGCATCAACGAGGCGAAGCGATTCGAGATCAGCTCCAACACCGCAGGCAGGATGTTGGCACGGTGGCGGCCCATGGCGTGCCCGGCGTATCTCGATTAACGACGGAAGTGGTGTTTGGCGCGGTTTGGTCTAGGCCTGGTCTCAGTATGAGTGATCGGATGATTTGTACCTTGGCAGTTCTCAGTTCTGTGCAACACTTGCCACAGTTACGGGCGTATCTCAATAGCGCCCTCAACCTGGGAATGCCGCCCCGTACGTTGCAGGAAATCTTTATCCAAGGCTCGATTTATGCGGGCTTTCCAAGCATGGTGAATTCACTTGACGTGGCGCATGAGGTGTTTGAGGCGCGGCATATTGAAGTACCTCATACGGTGCTACCGGATTATAGCCTCGACGAGCTGGACGCCATGGGGCGAGAGATGATGCAGACATTACATGGTGAGCGTAGCCGACAGGGCTATGCGTCCCCGGATAATACGGTGACGGCAGCCCTGTATCCCGTTGCGATTCAGTATGGCTATGGCGATATTTGGCACCGTCCGGATCTCGATTATCGTTCGCGGACTATCTGTGCATTAGGATCATTTACGGCTCTCAATTTAGTCATGCAGCTTGAGAAATTCTTTCAGGCGGCGCTTAATGTTGGCTTGAGCAAAGCGGAAATCATTGAAGTTGTCAT
>JAPULM010000363.1 GCA_027294925.1 bacterium | reverse complement strand
GCACATGCAGAGCATCAAAAAGCGTCACCACAACCTCTATCTAGGGTAGGAAATATTGAAGGATTTACGCCAGACAACAAAGAGTTGAGGCGCCGTAGCCATCTGCTATGACGCCTCACTAACAGGCCCGCTATACAGCGGCTCTATTGTTCGATTAATCCTGTCATCTTGAAGGTCGGTAAATACACCATCATCCACTATATCAATTATTCAATGGCGCCCGCCATCTTGAAGATCGGTAAGTACATCGCCACAACGATGAAACCAATCGTTATGCCAAGAAAAACCATCAATGCCGGTTCAAGTAATGACGTGAGCGCGGTGACCGCAGCATCAACCTCTTCATCATAAAAATCTGCAATTTTGTTTAACATGGTATCGAGGGCGCCGCTACTTTCACCCACTTCGATCATCTGCACGACCATGGGTGGAAAAATCGGTTGCCTCGATAAAGGATCGGCAATCGTTTGCCCCTCCTTAACACTGTTAATGGTTGTAATTACTGCCGCTTCTACCACCTTATTACCGGCCGTACGTGCGGTGATCTGTAGGCTCTCGATGATCGGCACGCCACTAGCGACAAGCGTACCAAGCGTACGGGTAAATTTCGCCACCGCAACCTTCTGGATTAAGGGGCCAACAACAGGCACCTGGAGCATAAACGCGTCTACCATATGTTTACCTTTGTCCGTCCGGTAAAAGCGCTTAAACAGGAAAACAATCACAGCGACTGCCGGCACAAAGTACAAAATATAGCGCTTGGTAAAATTACTCATGTCCATCACGAGCTGAGTCGGTGCTGGCAGCGTACCGCCAAAACCTTCAAACATTTCGGCAAAAACCGGAATAACAAACATCATCAAAAAAACAATGACCAGAACTGCAATACACACGATTGCAAGTGGATAAACCATGGCGCTCTTGACTTTTCCCTTGAGCGCTCTGGCTTTCTCCATATAAACGGACAGACGCAGCAAAATGGTATCGAGAATACCACCAGTCTCTCCGGCTTCCACCATATTGGTAAAAAATTCAGTGAATACTTTAGGATGTTTACGTAAAGCGTCGGCAAACGTATCGCCAGATTCGACATCCGTCTTAACATGCGCAAGCGTCGAGGCGAACAGCTTCTCCGTCGCCTGACGATTCAAAATATCCAAGCATTGGACAAGAGGCAAACCCGCGTCAATCATAGTGGACAACTGACGTGTAAAAATAACGACGTCTTTTTCCTTAACCTTTGCCCCGAAGCCGGGAAGATTAATCTGAATATCCTTTGACCGAGGCTTAATGGAAGTGACAAGAATTTGTCGTTGCCGTAATACACCTACCGCAGCGTTCTGATCACTTGCCTCGATTTCGCCCTTCTGTGCTACTCCCAAACGGGATTTGCCAGTATACTTAAAGACAGGCATGGACTTACCTCTCCAACCACGCCGACGCGCCGACGCGCCGGTCATTGTTCCGCTTGCTACGCTTGATCGTGCTTACACCTGTTCCTAGGAGAATCCAGTATGTGCTGACTTGCACCAGTTGCTGTCAAGCCCTTATTCAGTCTAAAATTCATCCCATCGATCGGCACGCCCCAGCAAAAACTTTAATGCGCTACAGGCATCCTAGAAGCTTATCATTGTCTACGCACCAACATTCTAGGTCGCTTCGTATAAGAACGGTTCAAGGACATGGCGAACGGCTTCCACAGGAAACGCCAGACCAGTCCAGATGCGAAAAGCTTCAGCGCCCTGGCCAATTAACATATCTATACCTGGTACAATCGTAGCGCCACAACGACGTGCTACTTTCAACAATGGTGTATCAAGCGGACGGTACACGATATCATACACGACTTGCCCTGTATGGAAACAAGCAGACGGCAAAAGTTGTACGTCTTGGCGATGCAGACCTAGCGAGGTTGCATTCACAATCAGCGCACTCCTACTAGCGACATCAGCAGCCTGCTCATAAGGTACAGCACCTATGTCTGCATGTGGGAAATGCGCTTGCAGAGCTGTCACTAGACGCTGTCCGCGCTCATAAGTCCGGTTTGCAACGACCAGAACCGGGCAGCCGGATTGCAGCAGCGCCATCGCAATAGCACGCGCAGCACCACCTGCTCCAATCATACACGCTGACGTTTCGGCAAATACCAATGGTAGCCTTCGAAGCGGCTGAAGGAAGCCTTCACCGTCGGTATTATGGCCGATAGTGCGTCCCTCACTGATCTCAACCGTATTAACCGCCCCGATAAAACGAGCCTCGGCTGACACCTCATCGATATGGGCCATAATGGCTTCTTTGTGTGGAATCGTCACATTAAACCCGCACAAACCTAGCGCCATCCCCCCAACTACAGCCGCTGCTAAACGCTCGGGCATAACAGGAAACGGCATATATAAACTGTCGAGATTACAATGTCGAAACGCAAATGTTTGCATCAGAGGGGATAGCGAGTGCGCCACAGGATAACCCATAATCCCATACAGGCGTGTTGTTCCAGAAACCGTATAAGGTGTTACAGAGAGAGATGAAAGGCTCAACTAATTCACCATGTTACGAGTCAAAACAAAATCCCGCACAACATTACTACGGGTCGGCGGCAGAGGCATATCGCGCCCATTAAGCAATAAACGCGTCCCATGCGCATTTCCCACAGTCAAGGTGAAATGCTCATCCGCTTCCCACTGGATGCTTTTCCCGGAAATCAACAGTAACGTATGCCGCTGCTCGCCATCGATCTCAACACGCAACCAGGTATCTTCTAATGCCATTACTTGCAATATCAAAGACACAGACAATCCCGCCGGAGAAGTCTCTTGGGCAAGCAAGGATGTTTCGGATAGCAACGTCTCGAGAGCAACAGACACTGAGTTGGCCTCCACTATATGCGACCCCTGCTCACCATGCCCATCTCTAGCGGCAGCCGGCTCTGCTAAATCCTGCCCCATATCTTGCAAGGGCGCTGTAGACAACTGATCTTGAGACGTTATTGTGTCAACAACAGGCTCAGATGTTGCTTCCGATATTTTTAACGGTAGGGCCTCAGGAGGTAAGCGTATCGCTCCAGGTTCTGCCGGCTGCATTTCCGACGCTTGGTCACCACTCCCTGGAACAGATGACATTATGGAGTTGATGTCTTCTCCCTGCCTAGCAAAGCGCCAAATAAAACCGCCAACCAAAACAACAATAATGAGCACTAGGATTAGACTCAATCTCTTCCGGCTATACTGCCGCGGCTGTTGTGCCTGCTGCACTTCGGCAGGCAACCGCTGCCCTTCAAGCTTATCTGCTATCCCATAATGCGCGTGATAGACCGACACGATCTCTTCGGAATCAAGTGCCAAACAATGGGCATAAGCACGTAAAAAACCGATCACAAACGGAGCCGGCGGCAACTGATCATACGCATCATCCTCAAGAGCTTTTAAGAATCGCAGCTGTATCTTTGTTGCAGCCGATATATCCTGCAACGTCACATGCTGTATTTCGCGCTCGCGGCGTAAATAACTACCGAGTGAGTCGGCGTCGACTTGCATGCTGCTCTCCTGCTCAGGGATTCAGAAGCTTGAGCTGTTTCCGAGAAGTCATCGCCATGTCACTATCGGGAGCAAGCCCAACCACACGCTCAAAAGCTAAACGCGCCTCATCAGTTCGACCAGCCTTTAGCAACGCCTTACCCAAACTTACGACATGCTCCAACGCCAAATACGCCTCATCAGTTCGACCAGTCTCTAAGAGAACTTCCCCCAGACTAAAGTGTGCCGGAACATAAGATGGACGGAAGCGCGCTGCCTTGCGAAATGCCAGGATGGCCTTCTCTCTATCTTTCAAACGCATATATGCCAGGCCAAGATTATAATGCGCCTCCGGCAAATCCGGTTGATAAGTCAAAGCAATACGAAATTGCTCTACTGCTTGACGAAATTGCTCTGCTGCTTGGCGCGGGGCCCCTTTCTTTTGGCGCAGGGCCCCTTTCTTGAGGTAAGCCAAACCCAAATTAGTATACGCTAACTCAAGCTTATCGTAATGGGGATTACGCAAAACTTGCTGTACGATTGCAATGGCCTGATCAGTACGCTCGAGGAGCAGCAAAAGCGTACTGTAATTCACCAGCACAGAAGGGGGAACGTCCGTCTGCTGTAGGGCTAGACGATATGCCTGTTCAGCAAGCGGCAAACGACCTTGCGCTTGGTGAATGAGCGCCAGAAATTCATAATATCTTGCTTCATCCGACACCAAGTCAAGCGCTTTTTTTATTTCCTGCTCGGCAAAATGATATGCACCGTTGCCCAAGTAAGCTTGGGCTAAATGATAATGCTCGTTTGCCTTATAACGTGACTGTTGTCGGGTTGCAGAACAGCCACCGAACAGAATAGACATAAACAAAATAAGCAACACGAGTCTCATCTTGCCCTCACAATATACGCTGCTGTTACCATTTCTGATACCAACGCACCACTTTCAATTCCAGCTATGGTCAGGACGATTTTATAACAAAAAATTACGTATTGTCAATCACTTGCAGGCACTCTTTAGGTGCATCAGAAGTCAATCTTAGACAGAAAAAGAGCCTCTTAGTGCATAGCAGGCTTTCCAAAAACAAATCGACCCTATACACAGGATGTATGGGCAACAGCAAGATGGAAAAGTAGAGGCTCTCAGCAGATTTCTTCACGCCCCAGTGCTTCCGCCAATAGCTCTGGGGTCCAGTCAATATACGAAAACTGCTGATACAATTCTTCAACTTCCCCCCCTACCGCAGTCGCCCAATAATCACGCAGCCATACACCACTGTCAGTATTCCGAAACCAGTCATCACCGAATTGTGAGCGAACTGTTTCCAAAAGCAGATAGGATAAACTCCAGCCCCGCAGCATGGCGAGAGACGTAAAAGACCAATCCCAATCCACCAGGCAATAAGCCGACGTATAATCAACCTGACAGGCCGTCATCATGATTTCTCGATACATATCCTGCGCACCGGCCAAAGAATCCATACTTGACAATTGATACGCAAATAGAAAACGCCCAAGCTGTCGGCGAAAACGATACAATCGATCAAGACGATGCCATAACCAGTAATGCCGATCGACCGTAACCCGAAGATAATGGCGCAACCAACTTGGCGCTGTGACCATTTCGGCAAATAGTTGGGCACTACTGATCGGCACCGCAGGATCACCTAGTTGGCGGACCGTTAAGGGAAGCGCCGAAGACGTATAAGCCCACAAGAGCGCACGACCAAAAGCGCTAGCATAAGCTTCAGAAGCTTTAGGGCCAGCAACCTGACTATAGGACAAGACCACTTGGTCAGGAATTTGTACGGCGACGGCTACAGGGAAACCAAATGTTGCAGGTCGCTGGCGCAACGCAAGACGTCCATCGGCATATGGATCAATGTCCATCTCCTGCAAGCAGACGGGCAGACAGTCAATAAGAGCGCCCGGCTGATAATATGTCTGATAGTCGGGAAATGTAAAAAGCGCCAGGATATCATGCCGACGTAGCTGTCCAGGCGGTATCCTCAAACGCTGCTTGACGGCCCATGTGAGAAGATCCGTATAGACATCTTCGGTTTCCTTCAGCAAACAAACTGCCTGCTCATGTTGCGCGGCAAGATCACCCGGCAAAATATCAGCCCACATCTTTTCGACAGACGTATAGCCGGCCTCTTCCGCTGCCTGGCAAAGGGCCTTGAACTGTGTGTCGAATAAGCCATTTATGTCATCAAGCTGCTCGCTAACCGACGCTTCAATAGAAGCTCGACGATCTCGACGGGTTTCCATTGCCATTGCCGCGAAACTCGATAGCAAAGGAATAGGCTCTTCATCGACAATGCATATCGCCGAGCGCTGCAAAGCTTGCATTTCCGTTCGATGCGGCAGCATGACGCCTCGCAGATACATCGTCCGCCCCCACGCTTGTAATCGTCGCAGCACGGGCTGCGACGCAACAGAAGCTTCCGCAATATGCGTTTCCAACATCTGTAATTCGCTGATTGAACAGACTTCCACAGCGTGTCGCACCGCATCCGCCAAACCCGCAGTCCGTGTTTCCCCAGGCGGCGTATTAATATACGCCAAGGCAGTCTCACATTGATACGTCGTGCAGGTTTGTACAAACCGCTCAAGTGGACTTTCCATAATTATTAACCATCATTCGTATACCGTTCAATTAATCCACGCCGCCCGCAATAGCCGGGATAATCGACACTGCATCACCGTCTTTAAGCACCGTCTTTTCACCATCCATGAAGCGTATATCCTCGTCATTGAGGTAAAGATTTATAAACTTTCGAATAACCCCGCGATCGTCGCACAAGCGCTCACGAATGCCAGGAAAACTCAACTCCAGGCTATCAAGAACTTCTCGAATCGTCGTCCCTTCAGCCTGCACCGCACTTTGGTTCTTAGTAAACTTCTGTAAAGGTGTAGGAATTTGTACGAGAATAGACATATGCTCCTCCTTCTTTCAGATTTCAGAAAACATATTGCGGGTTGACAACAATTTCGCCCTCTTGACGCAATTTTCGATATTGCGCTTGCAGAGAATTTTGAAAAGCCACTAATGCCTGCTGCCGTTTACGATGAAGCAATTGCTGCTGATATGTTGCTTTCTCCGCTTCGTAGCTCTCCATATCAGCAGCGCGACGATCAATGACCTGAATTATAAAATGCTGTGCCCTGGTGTGCGCAGCACCGGCTTCACCGGTCCGCAAACCAAACGCAATTTGGTTAAACGCCGCCTGACGGCCTACCCGAGGCACGGCATCATTACGTGCAAACAGCTGCGTCTCATTAACTCGTACTTGCCTTTGGGTAGCGAGATCGGACAACAAAGCACCCGCTTGTATCTGAGCGGCCCAATCATCAGCAGTTTGACTGGCCAAATCATCACTTCTCTGATGACGCAAGCTCTCCTTGACCCGATTCTCCACAACTGTAAATTCCGCAATGGCCGACGGTTTCACCTCAGCCACTTGGAAAATATAGTATGTCCCATTCGCCCCTTCAACCGTATCAACGCCTTGTCCCACCAGGGCAAACGCTCGCCGTCCAATATCAGGTACACCTTCTAGTCCAGACACCTGACCTGTTGATCTCACGAATGGTGTTACAGTCAGTGCAAGTTCATGTTGCTCGGCTAAAGCCGCGAACTGTTCCGGCGCCTCCTCAAGCGTTACTATCAAATCATCAACAAACATTAGGACAGCCCTGCGCGCCTTTTCATCTTGTATTTTCGAAATCACCTCTTGCCGGACTTCCACAAGCGGTTTGACCCCAGCCTCAATTTTGTCTTCGACACGAATGATATGATATCCGAACGGTGTGCGCACGAGTTCACTCATTGCACCTACTTGCAACGCAAAAGCAACTTCCTCAAAAGGTTTTACCATTTGACCGCGCGCAAAAAGACCAAGATCGCCACCCTCTTCCGCGGTCGCAGCATCTTCGGAATGCTCCTCAGCCAACGCCGCGAATTCAGCCCCATCACGGAGCTGGCGCATAACCTTTTCAGCTTTCGCACGAATTTCATCTACCTGTCCCGGCTCGGCATCCGGTGCGACCTTAAATAAAATATGGCGTGCTCGTACCTGCTCCTGGCGCCTGAACGCCTCATGATGCGCCGCATAATGGTCGGCGATATCGACTTCAGCCACATCACCAGCAGTACGAAATCGAGAGGGAGCAATAGCCACATACCGGATACGACGACGTTCAGGCTCACGGTATGCATCCCGGTTCGCTTCGTAATGAGCCTGCACCGCCTCGGCCGTCACCTGCACGTCCGAACCAAAAAGACTCGGCACCAACGCAACAAAACGGGCCGCCACCCGCTCACGTTCCCAACGATACGCCTGCTCAACTTCAGCATCTGTCACCTGAACCGTTTGTCGAATAAAGTTGCGCACTTTGTCCAACAACAGCGTCTGCCGCTGCTCTTGCTCAAATCGTTGCAAAGATACTGCAGGTGCTTGGCTCTGCAAAACTGTACGATAGTGGGCTGCATCAAAACGGCCTTGTTGCTGAAATGCAGGATTAGAGGCTATTTGATCATACAATTCGGCATCTGTCACCACCAGGCCATTTTCCTGCGCAATACGGAGCAAAAGATGCCGGTTGGCAATTTGCTCTAGTGCCATTTCCCGAAAATTGAATTGTTCCCGCAAATCGAAATTTGGCTGCTGGCGGAAAAGATTACGATAATTCTGATACAGCCGATTTTGAACTTGCTGAAACTCTCTTAATTCAACCGGCACGCCGAGAATCGTCGCGACTTCGGAACGGGTTGGACCCGAGCTCGATTGCACGCCCCAGGAGTAAAAAATCGTCATCACAAAAGCCATAACAACAGCCCACAGAACGCCTTTAATCATCCAACCCTGAGCTTGACGCATTTGTTGTAGCATAATCGCTTCCTAGATTACTTACTATACATCGATTTCTTGGTTCTTAGAACACTATCAAAAGAGTTTCTGGTTACTGCCCCAATCTAACGCCCAACAGAGCGTCGGAAAAAAAGAATCTATCTTAAAGACCTACTTAATTTAACAATTTTGCAAGCGTATCGCCCGAATCTTACAACTTTCTCTATCCGCCGACCATATTGGCATTGTAAAATGCCGTGTTTCCCGATATAGTTGGGCCACTTATACAGGTATCGTACTTCGGCATCTCTATATGTTTCATTTAGGGAGAGGGAAATCTTGGTACTAAAAGCACTCTCCGGCTTGTTCTCGAGTGATCTGGCGATTGATCTGGGCACGGCCAATACGCTCGTCTACATTGCAGGGAAAGGCGTCTTACTGCGCGAACCCTCAGTGGTCGCTGTGCATCGTGACTCCAAACGGGTGCTTGCAGTTGGAATAGAAGCTAAGCGCATGCTCGGTCGCACCCCGGGTAGCATTGTCGCAATCCGACCAATGAAAGACGGCGTGATCGCCAATTTCGAGATCACTGAGGCCATGCTTAAGTATTTTATCACGAAGGTGCACAATCGCAAAAAGCTCGTCAGACCGCGGATTATTATTGGTGTACCTTCGGGTATCACCCAAGTCGAAAAACGCGCGGTTCGTGACTCAGCCGAACTCGCCGGAGCCCGTGAAGTTTATCTCATCGAAGAACCGATGGCAGCAGCCATCGGAGTCGGATTGCCCATCCAAGAGCCTTCTGGCAATATGATTGTCGACATCGGCGGCGGCACAACTGAAGTGGCCGTGATATCGTTGTCAGGAATCGTGTATAGCCGTTCCATGCGTATCGGTGGTGATGTCATGGATGAAACCATTGTTAATTATATCAAACGAAAATATAACTTACTCATTGGCGAACGAAGCGGCGAAAACATTAAAATCACAATTGGATCGGCAGCCCTTTGTGAGGAGAAGCTTACCATGGAGGTCAAAGGGCGAGACCTTGTGGCTGGTATACCTAAAACACTGCTAATTAATGACACTGAAATTCGGGAAGCGCTGTCAGAGCCTATCAGTAATATTGTAGAAACGGTACGCATTGCCCTAGAGCGAACCCCTCCTGAACTCGCCGCCGACATCGTCGATAAAGGTATTGTATTGGCAGGTGGCGGTGCTCTTCTCCGTGGCTTGGACGTTCTCTTACGGGAAGAGACTGGTCTACCTATCACAATAGCTGAAGATCCACTCTCAGCTGTTGTCCTCGGTACCGGTCATCTCCTCAATGAACTCGAATTGCTACGCAATGTCTCCATCTAACGCAACGGGCTGTTGTCATACACCTGCCTGAACGCGGCACGGATAAGCCAAGCATGAAAGTTTTTTCAGAGCGCTGGAAGTCTATCGCTCTTTTTCTAGGCTTACTTTTGTGCGCTCTCGTTCTAACGACATTACAAACCCGGCTAGCCTCACGTACGTCCTTCTTTGAAACGCTCGTACTATCCATCATTATGCCCTTCCAAGAAGCAATTAACGGCGTCGCCCAAAGCGTGGACGATATATGGAACAGCTATCTCAATCTCGTTCAAGTTCATAAAGAGAACCTGAAACTCCAGCAGCAATTAGATGCACTTCAGGGCGAGCTGCATCGATATCGCGAAGCCTACCTAAAGCAACAACGCTTACGCGACCTGCTAGAGTTCCACTCACCTGTCTTCCAGCATACCCTCTTGGCTGAAGTTGTTGGTGTCGACCCCAGTCAGTGGGCCGAAGCGATAACAATCAACAAAGGGAAGCGACACAAAATACAAAAAGATGCCGTGGTGGTGACACATCAAGGCCTGGCAGGACGTACGATTGAAATATCCCCTCGTTATGCAACAGTGCTACTTCTTACTGACCGCCGTAGCGCAGTTGATGCTCTTGTTCAACGGACCCGAGCCAGAGGGATCGTGGTGGGCAAATCTCGTCGCCTTTGTGAAATGCGCTATGTTGATTTTCATGCAGACATCCGGATTGGTGACACAATCATTTCATCAGGCTTAGGTGAAGTCTATCCGAAAGGCTTGCTCATCGGCACGGTTATATCGGTACGCCAAAAACCTCATGAGTTGTTTCAAGACGTCGAAATCAAACCGGCTGTTGATTTAACCAAACTTGAAGAAGTGCTAATTCTCACGCCTTAAACATGTATATTGTGTTATATATTATAGTCACGTTAGTTGCGCTTCTAGCCCAGACAAGCCCGTTACTCACGACGATTGGCTCTGGCTGGCGGGTTGACTTCGCGCTGTTAGTGGTGGTGTACTTTAGCCTTTTCTGGAACAACCAGCGTACACTTATCCTTGGCTTCGTGACGGGTCTGTTACAAGATGCGTTGTCTAGCGAAACGCTCGGGGTCAACGCTTTGAGCAAAACGCTGACGGTTTTTATACTGCAACTACTTTGCCGTAATATCCAGGTACATAGTCCTGTTGCGCAAGGACTTTTTGCTTGCCTGGCTATTGCAATTGACACGTTCGCGCGTATAACGGTCATGCTGATTTTTCAACTAAACGCATTTGAACCACGTGTCATCCTAAGCACAGTGATGCAACAAACGCTGTTAAGTCTGCTCATTGCCCCGTTCATTTGCCGTGGCATCCAGGCTTTTGAATATGGACTTCGCATTCAGCAACATAGCGACACCACAACTTAGATCACAATAAAGATTCAGTAGACATGCTTGTCGATCGAAAAAGACTTTACATTCAACAGCCGACCTCCACTCAGGACGACGCGCTCCGTCAGCGTCTACACATTCTACTTGTTATCACACTAATCGGGCTGTTCATTTTACTTGCCCGCACCTGGCATCTTCAGATCATTCAAGACGATTATTTCCTTCGTTTATCAGAAAACAACCGTCTCCGTAGCCTCCGGACCAAGAGTTTACGGGGTAAAATTCTCGATCGGTACGGCCATATATTAGCAGACAACCGCGCCTCCTATACCCTCATGTCTATTCCTGAAGACCTGTCGCCCCCAACTCAGCTCCAGGTCTTGTTACGCAAACTCGACATCGAAGTCGATCTTGAAACTCTGCGTTTATATCGTTCTCCAACAGCATTCAAACCCGTACCGTTACACCGAGATGTGTCACGAGATCGAGTGGCGTATTTCGCCGAACATCGGATGGATTTCCCAGGACTCTTTCTTGAAGTCGAACCGCTACGTTTTTATCCTCATGGTTCACTAGCTGCTCACCTTATTGGTCATCTCGGCGAAATCAGCGAAACCCAGCTCCAACGCGCTAAAGATCACAGTTATCAGCCGGGCGATCTGGTTGGACAATATGGACTAGAGCACCGCTACGAATCAACGCTACATGGCCAACACGGCATACGGCAAGTCGAGGTCGATGCTTTTGGCCGTGAGATTCGGCTTGTTGCAGCTCGTCCAACCCAACCAGGTATCAATTTAGTGTTAACACTTGATCTCCATCTGCAACAATTGGCCGAAAAACTTTTGCAGCGCCACGCAGGCGCCATTATTGCGATGGATCCACAAAACGGTCAAATCTTAGCGCTTGCCAGTAATCCGGCTTTTGATCCGAATATGTTTGCCGCCAGGCTTTCTGAAGGCGAATGGAGCGCGTTAACCACTAACCCTAAGCACCCCCTCCACAACCGGGCCTTTCAAGGCCAGTATCCCCCTGGTTCTATTTTCAAAATTATTACGGCTCTGGCAGCCCTTGAGGAGGGAACGGTTACCCCCTCGACGACCGTATTCTGTCCGGGACATTACGTATATAGAGGCCATCTCTATCGCGATTGGAAACCGAACGGACATGGCTTCGTTGATTTACGTGTTGCGTTGAGTCAATCTTGTGACGTCTATTTCTATCGCCTGGGACAAGAACTCGGCGTAGATCGTATTGCCCAATACGGACATGCCTTTGGATTAGGACAAATCAGCGGTTTTGCGCCTGGCACTGAAAAAAGTGGCTTAATACCTTCAACTCAATGGAAACGTCAAGCCCGTGGCCAGCCCTGGTATTCAGGCGAAACGCTTTCCGTTGCCATTGGCCAAGGGTATACGCTAGTTACCCCGTTACAAGCCGTCAATATGATGGCAACCCTAGCCAATGGAGGCACTTTGTATAAACCCTATGTTATTTTACGGCATGAAGAGGCTGATGGAACCATTCTCAAACAAAACACACCCACGGTCATCCGAACCTTAAACCTCAACCCCCAACACGTTACTGCCATACGCCAAGGTCTGTTGAGTGTGGTTCAGGACCCACATGGCACAGGTAAAAAGGCACGGCATGATCATATTGACATTGCCGGAAAAACAGGTACGGCTCAAGTGGTACGCTTAACAGAACGTCACCGTCAAGATCAACTTCCAGAAGCCTACCGCGATCATGCATGGTTCATTGCTTTCGCGCCTTTTGATACACCGCAAATCGCAGTAGTCATCATGATCGAACATGCAGGAAAAGGGGGATCACATTTTGCCGGCTATGCCAAAACACTCATCCAGGCATATCTCCAACGTTATCCTATAGCTGCAGGTCTACCAGACCATACAGCACCGTCTATCCAGTAAACTTGCGAGGCACCTGTCTGTGCATTTTGACCGTCGTTTGGCTACAAATTTTGACTGGAGTACGCTTTTTTTGACCCTGGCCATTACAACAATTAGCGTTATCCTTCTCTACAGCGCAACAGCATATCGTACCGACGGTTTGGCCAACATCTATCTCAAACAATTGGCCTGGATTGGTATAGGGCTCATATGTATGTTCGCAGTTCTGTTAATAGACTACCAAGTGCTTTGTCGCTATGCATTCGTTCTTTATGGCTGCACGATTGTTGGATTGATCGCGGTGTTATTATTTGGCCGAGTCATTAACGGCGCGCAACGCTGGCTTGCCCTCGGTCCCTGGCAATTTCAAATATCCGAATTTGTCAAACCTGTGCTGATTCTCATTCTGGCTCGCTACTTTGCAGAAGACACCCAGCAAAACGATGTGGCATTGGGTTTCCGAGATCTACTTCCCCCTGTCCTGTTCGTTGCCTTGCCATTTCTACTTATTGCAAAACAGCCTGATCTCAGCACTTCCATGGTTTTATTGGCAATCTTAAGCGCCATGTTAGTCATGGTTCGTCTACAAAAAAAAACGCTGCTCCTTCTTTCAATCCTAACGACATGCACACTGCCAGCGGCCTGGTATGTCATGGCCGAATATCAGCGTGACCGGCTCCTGACCTTATTTTATCCTCACTCGGACCTCCTTGGTGCCGGTTACCACAGTTGGCAGTCAAAAATTGCCATCGGATCGGGCGGCTTATGGGGTAAAGGCCTCCTGGCCGGTACGCAAAGCCGTCTCCACTTCCTGCCGGAAAGACATACGGACTTTATCTTTTCCGTTTTGGGCGAAGAATTGGGATTTGTAGGCGTCTTGATGCTTCTAGGACTATTCGCTAGCCTATTAGGGCAAGGTTTTGCAACCGCTTATCACTCACGTGATCGCCTCGGCGTCTTTATTGCGATGGGTGTCGTCACCATGTTGACAACGCACATTTTCCTCAATATTGGCATGACCACAGGGTTATTGCCAATTGTGGGGCTCCCACTCCCGCTTTTAAGCTATGGAGGATCATCTCTTGTCGTCACGTTTCTCAGTCTAGGACTCATCATGAACGTTCACATGCGCCGGTTCAAGTTCTGAATGCGGTCATACGATAGTAGGACATGCGCAAGATGTTGCCAATCCACCGTACAAGGAGTCGATTTATGCAACTTCGTAGATGTTGCTACTCAAGCATCGATATTTTCTTCTTCGTCCTATTGGCCCTCTTCCTTAGTCCGCTTCTCAACGGAGCAACAAGCCATGCTGGAACCACTCAAGCCGTTATTCCCCTGCACCCAACGGTCAACCCGGCAATAGCAGATAGAGCTGGCTATATCACCCGGGGCACACGCTTTCTGGGCACAATCTTTCACACTGAAGAAAAACGCCGCAGCCTCTCGAATGGTAACCAGGTGATTATCGATGTCGGGATCAATCAACAATTGCAGATAGGCGACCAATTTACCATCTTCCGGTCGACATCTACGGTCCAACATCCTATCTCCGAACAAAATATTGGCACCCTAGTAACACCACAGGGAGCCGCCATAGCCGTACGCGTACAGGCATCAACCGCGGTTCTCCAAATTACCAAAGCATTTACCGGAATTGAAGTTGGCGATCGGGTCCAAAAGATGGCGTCATCACAACATCGAGTAAGCAACGTTGAACTCGAACCTGCCGACCGCAATATTGCTGGCGTCATCATCGCCTCGCAGGATGGCAAAGTCTCCCTTGGAGAGGAGGATATTGTATACATCGATCAAGGCAAGCTGGAAGGCGTACGTATCGGCGATCAGTTCAAAGTCTACCAGGAAGGCGATACGGTCCAGCATCCTATTTCTCACCTTCCTGTCCATTTGCCACGCCGAGCCCTTGGCGAATTGAGCGTACTTGACGTTCGCGACCATACTGCAGCCGCAGCCATTACCTACAGTCGGCATGAATTATCAGTAGGGGCGCCGGTCGCATTACACGCTACTCTTCGTATCATCGAAACAAAGCCAAAAGTTGCCCTAGACCCAAGCGACCTTCTAGCACAAATAACGCCTTGTCTACAAGCAAGCCATACGGCCTTACAGGCGGCACAGGCTGCTGGTGCTACAGATGCAGAACTGGCGCCCGCCCAAAGCGCTTTAGATAGCGCTCAGAAGCGATTCGAGCAGGCCAAAGCAGCTTTGTCGCAAGGCAACACAAAACAAGCTCGTCAACTCCTCGATATTGCACAAAAGGATTGTTTGAGTGCCCAAGAACTCGGCCAACAAGCTCGTATCGTTGCTGAAAGACGTGCTGCTCAATCCGAGCGCTATGCTGTGCAGCGTGGCGATACGCTATGGGGCATCTCTGCTCAGGAAGCGATCTACAATAACTCGCTTTTGTGGCCTGTGATATATAAATCAAACCGAGACCAGATCCAAGATCCGGATCTTATCTTTCCAAAGCAGATTTTTGTCATTCCTAGAAACTATTCGCCAGAAGAAGCTGCTACCGCTATCCAACGGGCACGTAAACGGCGCTCATGGCAACTGGGAGATGGCCCTGATATGTACATTCTAGAGGGCATACAACAATAGAGAAGGATAAAATCGTACCTGATTATCTCTTGACGAATGGAGAAGAACACGTATTAATTATAGGCATGTGTAATTTCCTCAACATCGAACCTAAATAGCCTGGACATGCAGCAAGCAGACGGTGTCGATCATCGGCTTTGGGTTGCCCTGAATTTGGCGCGTTTCACCTGGCCAGATTTGCATCGGCAGTTTACGCGCCTTTTTAGCACCACAGATGTACTCGACGCTCTTTATACAGAGGGCTTAAATGCTCTTGAACCCCTATTACCAGGATTGCAAGAGAAACTCGCTGTCATCGAGAAAAGCAACGCCTTCGCACGTGAACTTGCCTATCTTGAGGCTACCCAGATATCGATAATGAGCATCGTTGATGCGCATTATCCACCATCACTGCGATGGGTACCTGATCCCCCACTGCTGCTCTATGTGCGAGGCACTATTGAGCTGGATGACGGATTGGCCATCGCCATCGTCGGCTCTCGAAAACCTAGTAACTATGGAAACGCAATGGCGCAGCGCTTAAGTACCGAACTTGCCCAACGTGGTTTCACCATCGTCAGTGGCTTGGCACGCGGTATCGATAGCCAAGCCCATCACAGCGTTCTGCAAGCGGGAGGTCGAACCCTAGCGGTTCTTGGTAGCGGTATCAATGTTATCTACCCTCCTGAGAACCGTCGTCTTGGTGAGCGTATTAGTAGCGGACAAGGCGCTATTTTGTCGGAGTTTCCCCTCGATACCAAACCGGATCGTTGGAATTTTCCGCGTCGCAATCGTATCATTAGCGG
>JAPULM010000362.1 GCA_027294925.1 bacterium | reverse complement strand
ATGGCGAAAGCTCTGCTTCCTTTTCCCATGTTTCTCCGGTGGCTTGTCTCGGCGGTCTGGAAGGTCTTCCGTTTCACAACCTGGCTTGACCCTCAAACTGAGCTACCAAACCCATTGTGGGGGATTCCGTGAACTACTGAGTATAGAGGCTTGTTGCTAAGCGGCGTGACTGAGTAAATATGCCGGCAAATATGTTCCTGACTATTACCTGTTATCATAGCCGGGATGATTTGCAATGATCTCTCCGGTTCGTACCGCGATTTTCCAGCCAACCCCTTTAGAATCTGCAGTACCCAGAATGTGATGGCTGTTGTCTAACACAATGTTGATTTCATTACTAGGTGGGGACAGAGGGTTTAAAGGAACACCTTTTGACAAATATGAACCAAACGGAAACGCTGCTGTTCGTATTGGTGAGGTTTTGCCCTCCAGGTCAGAATACAACAAAAGTTGAGCTTTAAAGGCTGCTTTGGCCTCTATTGCTTTTGTCACCTTGAGGCCATCAGTATGACGAAATTGCCCAGGATACCTGCCGTTATGCTGAATGGCGTACAGCTTTATAGCATTGCGTATGGCATTTAAATTATGCTCCAGGGTATGCTCTATGGTCCGCTTTGTTATCGATGGGAAGCGAGGCATTGCTACAGAAGCGATGAGCCCAAATAGAATGACAACAATTAAGGCCTCAATAAGTGTGAGTCCTGATTGCCTCGGGAAGATTTTTATACGCATCGCCAGCTCTTGAAAAGTCAACCAACAGATACAATGTGTTTTTGGGTGAACTTGTCTTTAACCATAAATGTTTAATATTATCGTTGAACCAATTTGGCAGTGATTTCAAAAAATAGAGGTTATGTGTATTATCGGAATTTGCTTGAATATACTTGACGCAGGATAACGTTTTAGATGAACTTGGGTGTGGGTTTGAAACGGATTCGTATCATTTGATGAAAAATCCTGCCACCCTGTCTTGCAGCAATGATAGTTGGTATTGAACACCTAAGCATTAGAATCTTATCCTGTTACGGTTTGAATTAATTACCCGGCTAAAGGAGAACGTCGTGGCAGAGATGAATAGCGGGCAGGCGCTAATTGAACTTCTGAAAGCGGAAGGGGTGCGGCATCTTTTTGGCATCGTGGGTTCAACTTTTCTGGACGTCTTAGATCGGCTTTATGATGACACCAGTGTTGAATATATCAATGTGCGTCATGAACAAGGCGCAGCGTTTATGGCCGATGGCTTAGCGCGTGCCACTGGCACGCCATCAGCGTGCTTGGTGACCAGCGGGCCTGGCGCGATAAATTTGCTAACCGGAATAGCCGCTGCCTATGTGGCCCATTCACCAGTTGTTGCCATTGTCGGTGGCCCCATGTCAGCCCATTATGATAAAGATGCTTTTCAAGAATATGATTTACTTTCCATGTTTAAACCCGTTACCAAACTGGCGCTGCGAATTAATCAGCCGGAACGTATTGCAGAATTAATGCGCTACGCCTTTCGTATGGCCATGAGCGGTCGTAAGGGGCCGGTGTACGTCGAAATTCCGAGAGATGTTTTGAATAAGCGGACCGTATCTTTCGATATGCTATCCCCGCAACACTACCGCCCTGAGCACCCGGCTCCACCTAATGCGCAGGCCATTCGGCAAGTTTTGCCAATGCTGGAAGAAGCGCAACGACCGCTAATGGTGGTTGGCGGTGGCGTCAACTGGTCCGGAGCGACTGAGCTGGTATGTCAATTCAGCGAGCAATTCTCAATTCCACTGATCACGGCGTATGGTCGTAACGATGCCGTGCCGCATGATCATCCCCTGTTTATTGGCCCACTTGGTCGAGCAGGTTCGCCGGAAGCAGCAGCAGCCTGCCAACGAGCCGATTTGTTATTTGTCGTGGGCTCACGATTAGGACACTTTTCGACATACTATGACAGCCGTTATATTCAACCAGGTAAGCGTATCATACAAATCGACATCGATTGCCGCGATCTTGGTCGTACCTATCCCGTCACGCTAGGCATGCAGGCTGACGCCGGAGAGTCTTTAAAAGCTTTGTTACTACTGTTAACCGAATCAGACATGCAAGGCTGCAAGCCGGCATGGCAGGAAGAAGCCAAAGGGTTACGTGCCCAGCGTCAAAACCGCTTGCAGGAAGATCGCACACTAGATAGCATGCCGTTGAAACCGCAGCGCGTCTATGCCGAATTACGTCAAGTGTTGCCGCCTGAAACCTTGCTTGCCCTCGATGCCGGTGCAGCGCCTGCTTATGGCTATGATCGCTTGCAATTTTCATATCCCCGGACATTCTTGACACCTCTGGACCTGGGTGGCCTTGGCTTTGCTTTCCCCGTCGCTTTAGGGGCTAAATTGGGACGCCCGGCGTCACCCGTGCTTGCCATCCATGGCGATGGTGGTTTTTTGATGAACGCGCAGGAGTTAGAAACCGCAGTTCGACACGGTATTAACGTCGTGACCATTGTGATGAACAATAACTGCTGGGGGTCTGAAAAGGCCTATCAAAAGCACTTCTACAATGAGCGTTACATAGGGGCTGATATTTCTAATCCGCGTTTCGACAAACTTGCTGAGCTTTTTGGCGCTCAAGGGTATTACGTCGAATATCCTGACCAAATCGGTGACGTCGTACAAATGGCCATCGCATGCGGCAAACCTGCGGTTATCGAAATTCCTATTGATCCGGACGAGTTCCCCGTGCCTGCTACGGCTACTCAGCGAGGTTAGCACATCTCGAAAGAAGTTCTTTTACGATGCTATAGTAATAGCTGAACAGCAATCTAGGCGTCATGTCCTACGACGCGCGCAACGAGAAGACCATGTTCTCTTTTCACCGCTATAGCGTACGGATAGCGGTCGATAGATACGGCAAATTCGCGATCTTGTGGGTGAAATTGAGGCTGTGACGGATCGAGGTATTTCTGTGCTTCATCGCCTGCAAGCACGAGCTGTTTGACCGCCTCGGGGTCCGGATAACGACCTTGTAGACGGTTGCGAAGGTACAAGGCGCATTGCTCATCTTCATCCGTGCGGTACTTAGCAGCAGCCCCCATCGCTACGATAGTGACTAACGACGGCGCTTCATCAAGAATTGCTTGTACGGTGGCAGAGGCGGTAACCAATGAACCTAGATAAAGCGACGCTGTGGAAGTTACGGCGGAAACGCCAACGGTGCCGGCGCGGGTGGATTGAATGAGTGTTTTTCCTCCAAGATTCGCCTGGTTTAACGCGTAGGGTGAATTTCCAAATTCGAACCCATCAGGCTTTATGCCGTCAACTTCGCCCATGCATAAATCCCCTAATCCTTGTCGCTGAAGCTGACGCGCTTCTTCTATTTCAGCTACCAAGATGATTTGCTTAGCCCCACGATCAAACGCCACCGCTGCGGTCGTAAAGGCGCGGAAAACATCGATGATTATGGTGACACCTTGCGCTTCTCGCGCTCCTTGCAGGAGGCTGGTAATTTGAATCTCCATACGCTCACCTTAATTTTAACGGTTAACTTCGAAGCGCGGGCCTTTGGATAAATTGAGATCAACGCTTAAGCGTTCTTTACTCCAGCCATGCACGGTGCAATGGGCTTCAACGTGTACCCTTTGCAAGCCCTCAGGTAGCTTCACGTTACTTAAACTTCGCGTGAAAGGTTGCTCATTGACGTGCGGGTGGTACAACACGCGTGTTGCGAGCACCTTGCCTGTTTCCGTTACAATGCGCCAGGCATCTGCGTAGTGCTGCCAACCTGTATCGCCGTGTTGTAACGTGGTACTGACCGCCCAGGTGTTCGTTTGGTGGGTAAATTCGGCGTGGCGGACGTCAACCGACCCGGCCAGCGCCGGCAGCATTGAAGCACCCCACAGGATGACAATCAGCACAAATTTTGACATATGGCAACTTTTCATTTTTTTCTGTCTTTGCCCTTAAAGCGAAACCCCAAGATAATAGCGGCTCATGGGTCGCTATGGGTTGTACGGCGAAACGGTGACCTGCGCGCATGGTGTGATGCAATTGAAGGGGTTGATTGTGCCAGGATCAAGCATAAATGAGATCGCGATAGGGGTCAATTACGCTGAGAATTTTCAATTCCGACTTGGCATTAGAGGCCATACCCCCTATCATAGGTCTTCCCAACGAATTTTAAGTCGGTTGGTAATGAATAGATGCATGCTGAGCAGGTTTCAATCAAACAGCAGGCTCAATTTCTTTCAGGCAGATGTGGTTAGAGAGGTGTTTTGCAACAAATTACCAACAGGAGAATGCTTGTGACGACAGGTGAACAGTGGAAACAAATCGAGTCTGACTATTATATGCAAGTAGTGCGCCGCATGCCAATGGTTCTTGAACGTGCACAAGGTACCTATGTGTACGACACCGAGGGCAATGCCTATCTTGATTTTACGGCTGGTTGGGCGGTGTTGAATTTGGGACATGCACACCCTGAAGTAACTGCGGCGATTCAAGAACAGGCCGGCATGATTCTTCAGATGAGTAACCTGTTCTATACCATCCCACAACTTAAGCTAGCCAAGATCCTGATTGATCATTCATGTATGGATCGAGTGTTTTTTTGCAATTCCGGCGCCGAAGCAAATGAAGGTGTCAGTAAGCTGGCACGTAAGTATGGTAAGCTAAAGCGCAATGGCGCTTATGAGATTATTACCGCCAACAATTCCTTTCATGGCCGCACAATGGGCATGATGGCCGCCACCGGACAAGCCCATTACCAAGACAATTGGCGTCCATTGATGCCTGGCTTTGTCAATGTTGATTTTAATGACATTGAAGCAATTAAAACCGCCACTAATGAGAACACCTGTGCGGTGATGCTGGAGCCCGTGCAAGGCGAAGGCGGGGTGAATGTACCTGATGCGGATTACTTCCCGCAGGTTCGGTCGTGGTGTGACCAGCACAACCTTTTACTGATTGTAGATGAGGTCCAGACGGGTATGGGGCGTCTGGGTACACTTTTTGGTTATCAGCAGTTCGGTTTCGAGCCTGATGCGATGACGCTGGCCAAGGCTTTGGGTAGCGGTGCCCCGCTAGGCGCCTTTCTGTGCAAACAGAGTTGTGCGGTTTTGGAGCCCGGCGATCACGGATCGACCTTCGGCGGTAACGCCTTAACGACGGTTGCTGGTGCTGCAGGCGCCAAGGTACTTGTTGAAGAGAACTGGCCACAAAAAGGGGGCGAAACCGGCGCCTATCTGAAGGGCAAGCTTGAAGGCCTAAAGGATAAGCACGGTTTCATCCAAGAAGTCCGCGGCATGGGCATGTTATTGGCGATCCAGATGACCGACGATCGTGCGGCTGCTGTGATCACAGAAACAGTGGCGAACGGTTTGTTGCTCAATGCGGTGCGGCCGAACATGATCCGATTTATGCCACCGCTTACAACGAGCCGGGAGGAGGTTGATAAAGCGATGGAGATTCTTGATGCGGCGTTGGCTAAAACCCCGCCTCCTTAACCGTCTATCATCTGCTTAAGTGGTGATGACATGTGGTGGTGATGTAGCGCAAGCAATGCCGCCACATGTCAAATTTTTATTTGTCCTTGACAATTGTTGTCCATTCAAGGTATAAATCATCAATCCTGTTGTAAAGTACCCCCTCGACGGTATCTCATAAGGAGATCTGGATACCATGGGCGCCAAGAAAGTTCGCATGCATAGCCAAAACACAGTCGCTGTAAGTTTTGGCTCTCATCAGCATGAGTGGACTTTATTGCTCATGGCATCCCTGCTTCTCACCTTGCCTCATCCTGTGCAGGGCCTCTAACATTTCGTTCCAGCAAAATTTTGCTTGCGAGAGGCTTCGTTAAGCAATTCGCCCTGCTCATACAATGTTTTTCACTAGACACAGCACGTTAACCAAACGACCTATATCAATGACCTAGGTTCTTTTTATCGAATGAAGAGGAGATGTTTCCATGCGGAAAGTTGATATTTTTGACACCACACTACGGGATGGGGAACAATCCCCCGGTTGTAGTTTGAATGCGGCTGAAAAACTTGAAATTGCGCATCAGCTGGCTCGTTTGGGCGTTGATGTTATCGAAGCGGGTTTTGCCGCTTCATCGCCGGGTGATTTTGCTGCTATTAAAGCCATTGCTGAACAGGTGAAAGGCCCTGTCATAACGGCGCTGGCGCGTGGTGTCCGGTCTGATGTTGAAGCTGTCGCAGAGGCCGTCAAAGCAGCTGAGCGTCCGCGTATTCATATTGTGGTGAGTGCGTCGGATATTCATCTACAGCACAAAATGCGTAAATCAAAGGATGAAGTGCTGCAGATGGGGGTTGAGTCGGTGCGCCTGGCGCGGAATCTATGTGATGATGTGGAATATTCTACCGAGGACGCCTCGCGCGCCGATTTGGATTACCTCTGCCGGACCTTGGAGGAGGTGATTAAGGCCGGGGCGACGGTGGTAAATATTCCTGACACGGTGGGTTATGCGGTACCAGGTGAGTGGTTCGAGACCTTTTACGCCATCATGCAGCGCGTACCGAATATTGATAAGGTAAAAGTTAGCGTGCATTGTCACAACGATTTGGGCATGGGCGTGGCCAATTCGCTTGAAGCTATTCGTGCCGGCGTCAGCCAGGTGGAAGGATGTTTTAACGGCATTGGCGAACGGGCGGGCAATTCTTCCTTGGAAGAAATCATTGTGGCCATGCATATTCGGTCGGACTATTATAATGCCCGCACTGACATCAAGTTGAATGAGCTGTACCGCACTTGCCATCTGATCGCCAATCGCATGGGCATGCCGATCCCTCGTAATAAAGCGATTGTCGGTGGCAATGCCTTTGCGCATTCATCCGGCATTCATCAAGACGGCATCATTAAGGATCGGCAAAATTATGAGATCATTAGCCCGGAATTGATCGGGGTGCAAAGTAGCGACATCGTCCTGACGGCGCGTTCCGGCCGGGCGGCGTTGAATTATCGTTTGCAAGCCTTGGGGTACGAGCTGCAGCAGGAAGAACTGAATGACGTGTATACGCGCTTTCTGACTGTAGCTGATCGCAAGAAAGAGGTTTTCGACGAAGACCTCAGGGCCATTATGAATGACCAGGTGGTGCACATGCCGGAGGTGTTTAAGCTGGAACGTTTGGCAATCTCTAGCGTTACTGGGGAAACCCCATCTGCTAGTGTACGGCTCAGGGTTGGTGATGAACTAAAGGAGGCGACTTGCGTGGGAGATGGTCCGGTGGATGCGGCTTATAAAGCGGTCGATCAACTGACCAACCTATCCGTCCAGCTAGAAGATTACAATGTGCGATCGGTAACCGGTGGGCAGGAGGCAATGGGAGAAGCCACTGTCAAGGTGCGGGATAACGGCCATCAAGTGATTGGCCGGGCGGTCACCACGGATGTGGTAGAGGCAAGCGTCATGGCCTATGTGAACGCGATGAATAAAATCCTCGAAGAACGCGCCATGCGGGGAGAAAAAATAGCCGTACCGAATCTGCCATAAGTTGTACGATCAACAAAGAGGGTGGGGATTTTGGCCGAAGATTGAGTCAGTCCCCATTCTCTTGATGCGTTCTATTTATCCTGACAGACCCGAAATTTTGACCCCGCTTCCTTTGACTTTGTGGCGCATGTTGAGTCCTATCAAGAGCGCTGTGATGCCTTCTACCACACGGGCCTGATAGGCTAGACCGGCGTCCACCGCATGCAAGCCCATTTTTTCAGTGAGCTGCATCACCACTTGCCGCGCTTCTCTGTCGTTGCCACAAACCAGAACATCGCAATCAATTGCATGCTCATGGTCTCGAAGTTCATGGGCGGAGACATTTTGAAAAGCCGCTACAACCTTGGTTGCATCTCCAAGCATGGCCTGAGCCGCTTCCGTTGCAGAGCCGGCTGCCGGGGGAGACATTTTACGGGGATTGTCTGGGTCGAGAGGCACACAGACATCAATCAATATTTTCCCAGTAAGGTGAGACTTGACAGATTCCAGGGTGGCATTGTGGGCAGAAAACGGTACGGTTAGGGCAACCACCTCAGAGGCAGCCGCGGCATCAGGATTAGCCAGGCCTTTGATCAAGTTTTGGCCCAATTGTTGATTGAGTTGAGCGGCAACTTGTTCGGCTTTTTCCTGCTGGCGAGAGCCAATAATAACCTCCACGCCGGCCTTCGCCCAACGTAACGCCATGCCGGGTCCTTGCTCGCCTGTGCCGCCTAAAATGCTCACTATCACCGATCGAGTCTCCTATGCTTAACGAAATAAATCAAACTCCGGGTCACGCACTAACTGGGAGAGATTGCCGTCGCCAGGCGGATACGCATAGCCTTTGATGATGGCCACCGGAACCTGATCTAATTTGTTCATCACCAACTCAGCCGCGGCTGCGAGTTCATCAGCGACAGAAAGAGACGTTACTCTCAGTTCGTAGCCCTGTGGGTCATGCATACCCGTATAGTCCTGCGCTGCCTGCATGCCCGCTAAGCCAATGGCGACATTAACTAAACCCTCTCGCCAGGGTCGGCCAAAGGTGTCTGATATAATCACCGCAAGATCAACCTCGAGCGCGATCTGCAGCCCCTGACGAATGGTTCGAGCCGAGGCGTCCGGGTCGGGTGGCAACACCGCAACGACGCCTTCCCCTTCCATGTTTGACTGGTCCACCCCCGCATTGGCGCATACAAACCCGTGATGGGTTTCCGCAATGATGACACCACGGTCCATTTTGACGATACGACGTGATTGTTGTAGGACAACTTCCACACTGCGAGGGTCTTTATCCCACTGGCTGGCAAATTTTATGGCGAAAGGAGAGGGGATCACATCAGCAAGCTGAATGAGACAATTTTGCGCTTTTGAGACAATTTTTTGTGTGACAACGAGGATGTCTCTGTCATCCAGTCTCAGGGAGGCGCTGGTTAGGGCCTTGACAATCAACTCTGATACATTATCTCCAGGCTCTACCACTGGAATGCCGGGCAGGCCTAAAATCCGAATCTCAGGAATGCTCATGGGCGGTTCTCTTGTCTACATGAGGCTGTTGTTTAGCCAGACGTTCCAATATGCCCAGATCGTCTAGCAAACGATAACTACAGCCAATGGATCGCCGGGCTGCAAACAACACTAAATCTTCCGGCTCATCAATATCAAGCGCGACGCGTGGATAACGGCGAACTTCTATCGTTAATTGAGCTTCGGCCGCCAAACGTAAATGGCGCTGAAAGCTGTCGTAGCCAAATTGCAACGGCAGGCAATCGGGAGGTGAGAGAAGCATTGCATTGGTGCCCATTTCATCTCGGTTAGGCACCAGCAGCACTGATTTATGGGGCATGACCGGTGTCACAATCGCCTCGATGTCAGCCGAT